>JBGOWL010000070.1:0-7116 GCA_041478585.1 Dehalococcoidia bacterium
ATTGTCAAAACAATGGGACAGAAGATTACCAAATTAAGGCCGATTGACGGTGTCTGTGCTGAGACAGCCGCCGCTTCCAGTATTTTCTTAAGCACAGGCCTGGGTATTCCAGTGAGCACTACCCACGTTATCACCGGAGCTATATCGGGCGTGGGTGCTGCAAATCGGTTCCGTTCCGTGCGCTGGGGCGTGACTCTTCGTATTGTTTGGGCATGGCTTCTTACTATCCCAATAGCAGGTATCATTGGTGCTGCTATCTATTCCCTTATCAGGTTGGTTTCCTGACTTGCATAAAGGGGAAGGGACGCGGGATGTGAGGGGCGTCAGTCAAACCGTTGGTAAACTCGGCCACCAGGATCGGTTGCAACTCGATGGCCAAGGATAGACTCTTGCGCCGTTAGTCCCGTCAGGTTGAGTGGTGAGACAGGCCTGTCCCGGGGGCTCAGGCATACTTCAAAGCCACACCCTCCAGGGTGTTGGCTATATCTTCACATCTGTCGATGGCAGTCTCCATATGCTCATAGATCTCGCGCCACTTGATAAGATAGGCGATGTCTGTTCCGTCAGCGAAGAGCTCAGCTATCGCCGAACGATACACACTATCTCCCACATTCTCAAGACGATTAATCTCCACACATCGACTGAGAAGATGATCACGCTCAATATGGTCATGTATTTCGGATACCGCTTTTTCCACCTCAGTCACTGATTCCACGATAGTATCTGCCAATTCCCTGGCCCTGCCGGGGGGACGCCCTGCTTTGTAGAGTATCATAATATCAGCCGACGAGTGGATGAAGTCGGTTACATCGTCCAGGGAATTAGCCAGTAGGGCGATGTCCTCCCGATCGAATGGCGTGATGAAACTGCGGTGCAGTTGCGCCATGATCTGGTGAGTAATGGCATCCCCCTGGTGCTCCAGGTCAGTTATTATGCCCAATCTCTCTTCAATATTCTCCCAGACATAAACCATATCTTTGAACTGCTGGGCTATCTTGACTGCATTGTGGGCGCTCTGCTCAAAAAGAGCAGCGAATTTCTTTTCTTTGGGCAGAAGAGAGAACTTAGACAACCGCGGCTATCCTTTAGCTTCACCCAGGCGGGTACACTGACCCAATACCGCTCACATTGTAGACTGCGGCCGGCCAGCGGTCAACTGGCCAACCTGGACTAATCTCATGTCCTGCATCAGTGCAAAGTGGCAATGGCCTCCAGAAGGAATCTGCACGGAGCGCATAAAATAGAACACATACCAAATTTCCACGCCTTTGTGTCAGTCTGAAGCATCGAAAGAAGGGGGATTCCTGCCTGATCATTCTCTGAGGTGGCAGGTATCATTGAATAACAACAGGGTATTCCCCTGAATAGTAAACTCAATAATGCTGATGGAGGCTGGGTCTAGCCTCAAACGTCGCATATTGTGTAGATCCAGCCCCAACGCCCTGGAGATAATGACCAGGTTGGTGAAAAGATGACCAACAAGGGCTACCGTATCATTGGGATGTCTTTCCAGGACACGCTCAATGGCCCACCAGACCCTCCTTTGAAGCTCCTGTAAGGATTCCCCTCCCGGCAGATGAAGAGATGGATCACCCTTTCTCCACTCGGCCCAAAAGGCAAGATAGCGGTCCCCCATATCCTGCTCGGAAAGCCCATCCAATTCGCCGGCATCGATCTCCTGGAGTTCAGGAGTAGTCCGAATCTGAAGCCCACACGCTCTGGCAATTGCCTGGGCTGTATCTGTGGCTCGTTTCAAGGGACTGGAATAGATAGCATCTATCCTTTGCTGTTTAAGCAACGAAGCGATCCTGTCTGCTTGTTCGTAACCTATCTCGTTCAGTTGAGTATTGCTGCGAGACCCCTGAATTCTCCTGTGCCTGTTCCAGGCAGTCTCGCCATGTCGTATCAGTATCAGCTTCATCCCCTCAATTCTCCGCCAGTATTAGCTTGGTACGGTGGATGGAGAGTGGATGCTGCGTCAGGCCCAGGGCAGCAGTGACCTGTTCCGGTCTGCCGGTACCTTGCGGACCGCAACGCAACTTCATACCCAAGGTAAACGTCAAACCATGGCAACTCTCAAGCCAAGTGTGTTCAATCAAAGTTCGAAGATCATAGAAGCGTGGTCCAGTATCACGCATATGCTGCCAGGGCAACTCCCTGGTTCGGAGCAAAGAATCGATGGCCGTCCGGATTTCCTCGGCATTTTTGTCCTCTACCACGGCAACGCGGTACTCAGCATAGCGCACCTGAGACTGAAGCGAAGGGGCTGCCAGGGGCACGTGCGATAACTCCAGTATGTCAAGACCTCGAGGCAACTGCTGCCTTACGTTTCGCATAACAAAGTGAGCGGAGGCCGATCTGTGCACAATCATGTCCATAAGCTCAGCCTCACTGGTCACGCCAATAGGCAGAGGAGCAGCCAAGGATAGCCGCGGATGAGGGCTATAACCCTCCGAGTAAATCAGAGGTATCTCTCCTCTGCGCAGAGCTCTCTCCCAGAGCCGCATCAGGTCAAGGTGTGATATGTACCTTAGTTCTTCTCCACGAGAAAATCTGAGGCGCAAGCGCTGCACTGCTTCATCATACCGTTCTTTGATCTGCTCGGTCAAGCCGAGGTACATATACTTGACGTAAGGAAGCACCGTAGATATACTCTGGGCACACCATGGAGATCGCCCAGCTTTTAGACAAGGCCAAGACCTATTTGTCTGAAGACAGGCTAGCCCTGGTCGAAGAGGCATATCAATTCGCCCTGAAGGCACATGATGGCCAACTGCGACGATCAGGGGAGCCCTATCTACAACATCCATTAGAGACGGCCTCTATCCTCACTGATCTCAAATTCGATGTCAGTTCCATAGCTGCAGCTCTCCTTCACGACGTTCCCGAGGATTCCGGAATACCTCTGTCAGAGGTCGAGGAGAAGTTTGGCCCTGAGATTGCCCGTCTGGTGGACGGCGTAACGAAATTGAGCCACATCTCCGGGCAAATGCGAAACATGCAGACCAAGGAGGAGTTGCAGGCCGAAAGCATGAGGAAAATGCTGGTAGCTATGGCACAGGATCTGAGAGTGGTATTTATCAAACTGGCCGACCGGCTACACAATATGCGAACCCTGGAGGCACTGCCTCTAGCAAGGCGGCGTGCTATCGCCAACGAAACGCTGGAGGTCTATGCTCCCCTGGCTCATCGCCTGGGAATCGGGAAACTGCAATCAGAACTGGAGGACCTGGCCTTCTACAACCTGGAGCCTCTCAAATATCGTCGAATGAAGCATCTGTTGACCATGCGCCAGGTGGAACAGGAACAACTCATCGCCCAGGCTATCGGAACGTTGGAGAAGGAATTTGAGAAGGCGAGATTGAAAGCCAAGGTCTCGGGCAGATCAAAGAATATCTACAGTCTATACCGGAAGCTGGAAAGATACGCCTTGCAGGAGAGGGATCTGGATGACATCCATGACATTCTGGCCATTCGTGTACTGGTAGGCAAGGTGGAGGAATGCTACCACGCCCTGGGAATCGTGCACAACCTATGGCGTCCTATCAGCGGTGAATTCGATGATTATGTTGCCACTCCAAAGGAAAACGGGTACCAATCGATCCATACGACAGTGATGTGCGTTAGTACCCCTCTGGAGGTGCAGATTCGGACCTATGAGATGCATGAAAGCGCTGAATACGGTGTCGCCTCCCACTGGGTATACAAAGAAGGGCTCAAACAGGATCAATTTGAACAGAGAATTGCCAGGTTACGCCAACTTCTTGAGTGGCATAAGGAAATCAGCGGCACTGCTCAATTTCTTGAATCAGTCAAAGCGGATGTTTTTCAGGACCAGGTATTTGTTTATACACCAAAAGGCGAGATAAAGAACCTGCCTGCCGGTTCGACACCGTTGGATTTTGCCTACCAGATCCATACCAGTCTGGGACACCGGTGTATCGGTGCAAAGGTTAATGGCAAGCTGGTATCCCTTACTTATTACCTCCGAAACGGTGACACCGTAGAGATCGTCACCAGTAAGGAAGATAAGGGACCGAGCAGGGACTGGCTCAACCCCAACCTCGGATACGTCAACACTTCCCGCGCTCGAGACAGAATTCGGCAGTGGTTCAAGAAACAATCCAGGGCAGACAACATTGAGAAGGGCAGAGAGATACTGGAGAAGGAAATGCGGCGGCTTGGAATGAGCCTGGGTAACCGAGAGGAACTGGCGCACTCGTTCAAATACCAGTCTGTGGAGGACTTCTACGCTGCGATCGGCTGGGGTGAGGTGAGCGCCAGCCAGATTGCGTTCAAGCAGGCAGTGCAGGAGGAGCAACCCAGAGTAGCCGAGGCAATACCCCCGACGGTTTCTGCTCCTCTTGGCATCAAGGTGCTTGGAACAGGCGAATTGCTCACCCGCCTGGGAAACTGCTGCAAGCCAGTGCCAGGGGATGAGATTACAGGCTATATTACCCGTAGTGCAGGGGTAACCATACACCGAACAAATTGCCCCAACATAGTGCATGAGAAGGAAAGGGACCGGCTAGTCTCCGTTGAATGGGGGCAGGTTGATCAACTCTACCCCATAGTTGTACGCATTGATGCCTGGGACAGGGTGGGGCTATTAAGAGATATCAGCTCTGTGGTATCCGGGGAAGGGGTGAACATATCCTCTGTGAAGTCCACCTTGGCCGACGACAACTCCATCTCGATATTCGTCACGCTGCAAACGAAGGGACTGAGCCAGCTATCCAGGCTCTTGTCCAAGGTTGAAAGGATTAGCGGTGTGACCAGTGTGACGCGCGGTTTCGAAGGGAACTAGCTGACACTAGCCATTTTGCGCTTTTAGTGATACATTTTGGGAGGAAGAAGGCCGGGAGCCAAAGCGGCAAAAGGAGGTTAATTGGCAAAATCGGATAATGTAACCCGAAGACGAATGCGAAACCGGTCCGGTCGCACGTTCGTCAAGACAAGTGTAGCTAAAGCAGAGCAACTGATCAGTGCAAAAGACATCGAGGCAGCAAAAAGTGAGGTGATCAAGGCGGCCAGTGCTCTGGACAAAGCGGCGAAGAAGAGAATTATCCATCCCAATCAAGCTGCGAGACGCAAGTCACGCTTAATGAGGAAACTGAATAAGGCAGTATAAGGCCAAGGTTGAAAACACCATCTTGACGAATGCCTGCAGGCGGTAGTATCATTTGACACGCGATAGCAACAATTGCATGTTTAGATGAACCGGGTTATTGACTGTTGACGCTCATTCGGGATAGCTACTGAGCTTCCTATTGACAAGCCCCGCCAGATTGTCCTACAATGAAAGGTCTGGCTTGTTTGTCAGATTACCCGTACTTTAACAAAAGAATATTGGTATTGCTCTGAAAAGAGCAGGTCAAGCTATTAAGGGCGCATGGCGGATGCCTTGGTGTGAAGGGCCGATGAAGGGCGTGGCATGACTGCGATAAGCCTCGGTGAGCTGTCCAGCAAGCTTAGCCGAGGATACCCGAATGGGGCAACCCGTCCAGGCAAACCCTGGACACAGTCAGTTGAACACATAGACTGATGTGAGGGAACCGGGGGAACTGAAACATCTTAGTACCCCGAGGAAGAGAAATCAACCGAGATTCCCCTAGTAGCGGCGAGCGAACGGGGAAAAGCCTAAACCCTAAAGGAAGAGTGGTCTTGGAACTTATGCCTTTAGGGGGTTGTAAGGCATGGTAGCCTGGTCCAAGCCAGGCACAGAGTGAGAAACCTTGACCCTAGCTGAAGGTTCCTGGAAAGGACCACCGTAGGAGGTGATAGTCCCGTAGGCGAAAGGGGAGAGGCTCTGATCATTGACCTTAAGTACCGCGGGACACGGGAAATCCTGCGGGAAGCAGGGGGGACCACCCTCCAAGGCTAAATACTCTTCACAACCGATAGTGAACTAGTACCGTGAGGGAAAGGTGAAAAGCACCCCGGGAGGGGAGTGAAATAGTACCTGAAACCATGTGCCTACAAGCGGTCAGAGTTCGCCGCAAGGCGAATGATGGCGTGCCTATTGAAGAATGAACTGGCGAGTTGATATGCGTTGCCAGGTTAAGCAACTGGCGTTGCGGAGCCGAAGTGAAAGCGAGCCTGAATAGGGCGTGGTGAACTTATGTTCACAGGTAGCGTAGATCAGACCCGAATCCGGGTGAGCTACCCATGGTCAAGGTGAAGCGGGAGTAAAATCTCGTGGAGGCCTGAACTCTTCAGTGTGGCAAAACTGTGAGATGAACTGTGGGTAGAGGTGAAATGCCAAACGAACTCGGAGATAGCTGGTTCTCCCCGAAATGCATTTAGGTGCAGCCTCGGGAGTTGAGCTATGGAGGTAGGGCACTGGATGGGCTAGGGGGAGAAAATCCTTCCAAACCCAACCAAACCACGAATGCCATAGCTATTGACCCCGGGAGTGAGACTATGGGGGATAAGCTTCATAGTCGAGAGGGGAACAGCCCAGACCATCAGCTAAGGTCCCTAAGGTGGGCTAAGTGGGAAAGGAAGTGGAGTTGCCCAGACAGCCAGGATGTTGGCTTAGAAGCAGCCACCATCTAAGGATAGCGTAACAGCTCACTGGTCGAGTGATTCCGCGCCGACAATTCAACGGGGCTCAAGCCCACCACCGAAGCTATGGATTCTAGGAGATTCCTTCTGGGATGGTAGGGGAGCGTTCCCTTTGCAGTGAAGTTCTGACGTGAGTCAGGGTGGAGCGGAGGGAAGTGAGAATGCCAGTATGAGTAGCGTTAAGGTGTGTGAAAAACACATCCACCGAAAGCCTGAGGTTTCCTATGCAACGTTAATCGACGTAGGGTTAGTCGGGCCTAAGCCGAGGCCGAAAGGCGTAGGCGATGGACAGCCGGTTAATATTCCGGCACCGCCACCCTCGCTAAGCCGTTGGGGGACACAGTCAGGTAAGTTGATCGTACCCACTGGACATGGTGCGTCCTTCCGACATAGTCGGAGGGGAAGTGGAGGGGAGACCCGAAGCGACTCAACTGATCCTATACTGTCTAGAAAAGCCCAATGGTTTGAGGAAGGCGTCCGTACTGCAAACCGACACTGGTAGGCAAGGGCAAATACCCTAAGGTGGACGAGAGAACCCTCGTTAAGGAA
>JBGOWL010000232.1:0-3415 GCA_041478585.1 Dehalococcoidia bacterium
GAAGCGTAAAGCAAGTTGCGCCCATGGTCAAAGCAGCCAGTAACACAACCAAAAGCGCCAGGACTGCCATCTTGAGTCGTTTCGTCTTCATAATCTACCCTCCCTGCATTTTGGGGCCTATTCTATCATCCGCAGAGACAATGTCAATACGTATCTCGAACTGGCCCCATACACTCATCGAACTCATTCCGCAGTATGTGTCAAACCCAGGCCTGCATCAAACCATTCACCAGAGCAATCGAACCGTCAGTTGCTGGTGCTGTTCCTACAAGCTATAATTGCTTCATGCGGGGATTACGGAGGAGGTATCGATATGGCAAGTGTTTATCGGTTACAAGGCGATTGTGAAGAGAAGAAGCTACTAGGCAACAAAGGGGGCAATCTAGTTACCATGACGAAGTTGGGGCTTCCGGTGCCTCCTGGCTTTGTCGTCTCAATTAATGCCTATGCAGACTATAAAGGCAGCGGACGTCTGCCGACTGAAGAGATCGATAGTGCTCTCCAGCGGCTGGAGGACGAGACAGGCAGGAAGCTGGGCAGCGGCCTAGCCGTATCCGTCCGCTCCTCGGCACCCGTGTCAATGCCGGGGATGATGGATACTGTGCTTAACATTAAGGATAAGGCCAGCATGATGTCTGCCATCAAGAAGATCTTCGGTTCCTGGGATAATCTCAGGGCCGTGGAGTACCGGCGACTGAACCGCATTCCCGCAGATATGGGCACTGCGGCCGTAATACAGGCGATGGTCATGGGCAACAAGGATAAGAGATCAGGCACCGGGGTGATATTCACCCGCAATCCCAGTACGGGTGAACCGGGTCTCTTCGGCGAATACATGGACCAGGCCCAGGGCGAAGATCTGGTTTCCGGGACGAAGACGCCGGGCCCTGTTGAAGACCTGCGATCGGCCATGCCAAAGATCTACACGAAGCTTGAAGAGGCAGCTCACGCTTTGGAGACTTATTTCCAGGACATGCAGGATGTGGAGTTTACAGTTGAATCAGGCAAGCTCTATATCCTGCAGACAAGATCGGGGAAGCGCAGCGGGCAGGCTGCCGTGAGAATTGCAATAGATATGGTCAATCAAGGGCTGATTACCCGTGAGGAAGCCATTATGCGGGTGAAGGCTGAAGAATTGAAGGCACTCCTGCATAAGCGTATCAAGTCTCCCGAGAAACACCAGGTGCTGGCACACGGCCTGAATGCAGCACCGGGTGCAGCCTTTGGCAAAGTGACGTTCAGTATCCGGGAAGTGGTGAGGATGGCCGAGAGGAGTGAGAAGGTCATCCTGGTCAGGCCAGAGACAAGCCCGGACGACATTCAGGGCATCGCGGCGGCCGATGGCGTGCTCACCTCCCGGGGCGGGCTCACCTCCCATGCTGCCATAGTCACCAGGGCTATGGGCAAACCGTGCATCTGCGGCGCCGAAGAGATTAAGATAGACCTGGAGAACGAACAATTCGAGGTCCGGGGGCAGGTGGTTAAAAAGGGAATGGAAATCACCATAGATGGCACCACAGGAAATGTCTATCTGGGGAGTTTGCCGCTGGAGAAAGTAGATGTATCAACGGAGATGAACGAACTCCTTTCCTGGGCAGACGGTTTCCGCCGCCTTGGAGTGAGAGCCAACGCTGATACGGCGGAAATGATCAGAGCGGCCAAGAGCTTTGGTTGCGAGGGTGTGGGCCTGTGCCGCACCGAGCGTCAATTCAATGCGCCCGAACGGCTCTCGGTGATCAGGGAATTCATCATGGCGAAGACAGCAGCAGAGAGGGCGGAGCCACTGAAGAGACTGCGGCAGCTCCAGAAGGATGACTTCGTGGGTATTTTCAGGGAGCTTCGGGGGATGCCAATCATCATCAGGCTTCTTGACCTGCCGCTCCACGAATTCCTGCCATCCGAGGCAGACACCCCTGATCCCAGGATGAAGGAGAGGGTGAGGGAGCTTCGGGAGATAAATCCGATGCTCGGACATCGCGGGGTGCGGCTGGGTGTGACCAATCCAGAGATCTATCAAATGCAGTTGGAGGCTATCTGCGAGGCGAAGGCCCAGGTAGAGCAGGAAATGGAGGTGAACATCTCGGTGATGGTGCCGCAGGTCATCACGGTACAGGAACTCCTCTGGGTGAAGAAGCATGTGGCAGCCTCCGGAATAAGGTTCGGAGTAATGATGGAGACAGTCCGCGCCTGCATGCGGGCGGGCAAGCTGGCTCATGTGGCTGACTTTTTCTCCTTCGGCACCAATGACCTGACGCAGGCAGTCTACTCCTTCAGCAGGGAGGATGCGGAGAAGAAGTTCCTGTCCACGTATTTGCAGCTCGGCATCCTACAGGACAACCCTTTTGAGGTGATCGATGTAAAGGGAGTGGGGCGGTTGATGGAGACAGCCGTATTCTGGGCAAGGAGAAACAAGAGAGACCTGGAGATAGGGGTCTGTGGGGAGCACGGCGGTGAAGCGCGGTCAGTGCGGTATTTCCATACTATCGGAGTAGACTACGTAAGCTGCAGCGCATTCAGAATCCCTGTGGCCAGGCTGGTGGCGGCCCAGGCAGCCATCGAGGAGAAGACGCAGAAGGCCGCCGGGAAGGCCAAGGCGGAATGAGTTTGGGGGAAGGATTCGAGAACAAGAATGAGGTAATCACAGTCTGCTAATCTTCAGGCACTCTCTCTTTGCCTCTTCAACTCCGCTACATCCAGCGGCTCACCTTTTGATGGTTCGCGTCGGAGGCTGATGGCTCGGATGGGACACCTGTCCTCGCAGACTCCACATCCCATGCACTTTGCCATATCAATGACCGCCTTTCTTCCCTGCTGGTCCATACTAATGGCATTGAAGGGGCAGATCTTCTCAACGCAGATGCCGCATCCATTGCAGTCATCGCTCACCTGTGAAACATAGCCTGAAGGGGCAAGGATGGGAATTGTCCCTCCGAAGAGATTCCATACCTTCATCCCCATACAGCAGCAAGCGCAGCAGTTGCAGATTTCGACAAGCCTGTTGCCGGTATCTTTCTTGAAGTAAGCGCACTGAACCTCACCGCGCTTATGGGCGTCTTCAATGATTTTCACTGCCTCTTCTTGAGAACCCTGGTGAAATCTGGGATTCTGGTCTGCGATGAAGGAAGCAAAGGGATCACCGAGGATAAGACAAACCTCCTGGGGTGGGGGGAGACAGGGGTTTTTCTGCACGGCACGACAGGCACATGTCCCCACTGCGATGGCACCAGGGTTCTCCAGAATGACGTCTCTGGCTATCTTGAAGGGGATCACTCTCTCGGATACATGTAAGGACAGCCCCTCTTTCTGCGTGACGATCTTCAGGGCATCCTGCATCTTCAGGACTTTGCCATGCTGGATACTGATATCGGCGCTGGGCACAGTCTCAGCGAATTGCTGGATATAGGTTTTCATCATC
>JBGOWL010000165.1:0-4470 GCA_041478585.1 Dehalococcoidia bacterium
ACCACCATTCATTTGCTGCTTGGCCTGCTCGAACCGACCAACGGGAGGGCTGAGGTACTGGGCTTTGATTCCGTGAAACAGGGTGATGAGGTCCGATCTAGAACAGGAGCGCTTCTGGAACACGCAGGCCTCTACGAGCAATTGAGCGCTGAGGATAATCTTGAATTATACGGGCGAATCCATCGCCTGCCTGCTGGCGAAAGACAGTCTCGAATCAAGGAACTGCTGACGCAATTTGGCCTTTGGGAGCGTCGCCAGGACCGTGTCGTCAAATGGAGTCGGGGCATGAAGCAGAAGCTGGCAATAGCTCGCGCTTTGCTTCACCGTCCGTCCCTCGTTTTCCTTGATGAGCCAACAGCCGGACTGGATGTCGTAGCCGCGACAGCGGTGCGGGAAGACCTGGCGGCTCTGGCAGCCAGTGAGGGAGTTACCATTTTCCTGACCACTCATAATATGGCGGAGGCAGAGAAACTGTGCCGAAGAGTTGCTGTCATCCGTCAGGGCAAGCTTCTGGCGGTTGGTCATCCGGATGAGTTGCGAAAGCGGACCAGCGGACCGCGGGTTGAGGTCATCGGGCGTGGTTTCAACCAGGACGCTTTGAATCTACTGCGTGGTCGGCCGGAAGTAGCCGCTGTGGAGAGTCAGGACAACCGGCTGTCTGTATATCTGCGTGTACCTGTAGAAGTTGCGCCTCTGATCAGTTTACTAGTTGGCGCCGGGGTTGAGGTGGAAGAGGTCATCAAGGACAAGGCCAGCCTTGAAGAAATCTTCCTGATGCTGATGGAGGAAGAGACATGATAGCCGATATCTGGACCGTGATGTGGAAAGAGCGGAAAAGTCTGTTCCGTCAACAGGGCAGTAGGGTGAGAATACTCCTTACGCTCCTGATACCGATGATCATGGTGGCCATCTGGTTTCCATGGCAAATGGGGCCCGATTGGGTTGAGGGGTACGAATCGCTGTTCTCTGTGCTAGCGCCCATGATGATGGTGTTGCTGACCGTCCCCGACTCCTTTGCCGGTGAGCGGGAGCGTCACACGCTGAGCACGCTTCTGGCCAGCCGACTTCCGGACCGGGCGATCTTCTTCGGAAAACTCGCTGTGTCCATAGGCCTTGGGTTTGGGATGATGATTATCGTCCTTTTGCTGGCACTGGTGACTGTGAACATAGTACACTGGGATGGTCACGTCATGCTCTACTCGTACAGAGTCGTCTTGGTTGATTTGGCTTTCAGCCTGGTACTATCAGTCCTGATAGCCAGTGCCGGAGTGTTGATTTCGCTTCGAGCGTCAACAGTCCAGGAGGCACAGCAGCTGCTGGGAGCCGCGGTAATGGTGCCGCCCATGGTTATTGGAGTAGTACTGCTGGCCTTGCGTGAACAGATAGCAGGTGTCTTGGGAGATCTCGATATCATCTATGTTGTTCTCATAGTAATGGCGGTACTGGTTGTGGCCTGCGCAGGATTGCTTGCGGCTGCAATGGCCCGCTTCCAGCGGGCGAGATTGATACTTAGCTGACGCACTATGTGCCAGAGTGACAAGGTTCCTCTGAACTCTGTTCGAATTCCCAATTCAATCGCCTTGCTATTGCGTCGACTGGCTCCATCGCCGGTGTTGCCCCATTGCCATTGCCATTCCACTGGCCGAAGCTGGCCAACCAGGTGAAAACATGCCATCTGTGGCTGCCAAGACTTGTCGCTGTGAATTGAGACCGATACTTGGCCAACCGATATCTTCGGCCTCCGTCCAGTCTGTGATAGAGGTAGTGATAGACAAGACTGCAAGCCTCGCCTGATGTGAGAACACTGGCTGTGCTTACCTGCTGCATTTCTCCTCCACAATGGTCTCTTGGCTATGTTTTGTACTCGACAGTGCCCCATTCTTCTCCCGCATGAGCTTCTGGAGAAGTCGTTCCTGGAGCAAACCTGGGTTGGAAGGATATCACATGTGGACGTGGCCGAGGTAGCGCAGAAACACCTGTTTCCGATGACAGATAATGCCTGTTCTATCCCCTGACAGGGTGCAGCCCCGACTATTTCTGTTTCAGCGCCTTATCAATGGAAACCAAGGATTGCTGCATGGTAAAAAACATGGTGAAGAAGGCGATTACCACTTCGCAGACAATCCGCCAGAGCATGTTGCCGAAGATGCAGAAGAAGATGGAGAAGAATACGCCCCATGTACGCCACGGATCGTCAGCGCTGAGCGACAGCATCACAAGCGCAACAGCACCGAGCGTGATCGCCACTGCACCAATGACGTAGAGCACTCTGATGAAGTTGGTGCCCATCATTCGTCGGAAAGCGAAGAAATCATCCACCGCTTGATACAGGTTCACGTTTTCTTCATCCATCATTTGCCCCCTTCAGTGTAGAAAACTCAAAATGGCTGAACTCCAGCCAGCACTTGCTGGACGCATGATAACATAAAACATTCAACTATTAGAAGACAAATGCAAGGAGCTCATAGCTCCGATTGCCCACATCCCAGTATCCCTGGCTACTGGCAAACCGGTTGGCCAGTAGTTTTCAACCGATAGGGATTTGGTGGTCAGCGGGCTGAATCCCGGGCTGGACGGCATGCCTTGGAACGGGATTCCTGCCAGCAGTAGTTTCCCAGCACATCAGTCGTCCACAGAAGTCTGTGGCATTGGTTGCAGGTAATACATTGTGCTGGCCTCTGATCTCCGGCAGCCCAACGCTTGACCAGGCCAGGCTCACGTATGAAGGGACGGCTCATAGAAACGATGTCGGCTTTGCCGGTGTCGATTGTTCTCTGGGCCATTTGGAGGCTGCGAATGCCGCCGACCAGGGCTACCGGCACCGAGACCCTTCTCTTCAGGGCCAGGGTCCGTTCGTGGAAGAAGGGTTCCTCTCTCCCTGGAACACATTCTTTGCCGATGGTCCTCCTGAAGAAATCTCCGCCAATCCCGGCACTCACTTCGATTCCATCCACGCCGGCTTTGACCATAGCCTCGGCGGCAGCTATCCCCTCGGCCAGCGTGGTTCCCCCTGCTTCATCATCCATGATGCCTAGTTTGATCAGAAGGGGAAAGTCATGGCCTGCCTGAAGCCTCACCTCCTTGATCACTTCGATGTGGAAGCGACACCGATTTTCCAGGCTACCACCCCATATATCAGCCCTCTTGTTGGTCAATGGTGATAGAAACTGGCTTAAGAGATAGCCATGAGCACCGTGAAGCTGAACGGCGTCGAAACCGGCTTCTCGGGCACGTGCGGCAGCGGCTCCAAAATCCCTGATAATGGCTTCGATTTCGCCAGCGGTCATCTCACAATGCGTAAACCCGCTGCTTTCGACCCTTGACGGTGCCAGGCGCATGATGCCCCTGTCTGCCAGATAAGGAGAATTAGCTCCTGCGTGCACTATTTGCAGTGCTATCTTACCCCCTTTGGAGTGCACGGCCTCAACCATTTTCTTGAGACTGGCGATCATCTCGTCAGTATGAGCACCGTATTGGTTCTTGAGCACCTGGCCGGAGGTCGATATGAACGCATAACCACTGACGATGAGGCCTATGTCCCCCTCGCCCAACGCTCTATAGATGGATAATGACTTCTCTGTCACCGTGCCTGACTCGTGAGCAGTACCATCGTGCGTGGCAGACCGCATGAAACGGTTGCGGAATACCGTTCCCTTAATGCTTATTGGAGAGAATGCATCTGCCATGACGTCTTCCTTTCTCAACCTCTCCAACACCACGGGCAGCTTTGCCGAGCTAGGCCGAGGTGCTATGTCGGGAGTTTCTTGCCCAGAAGGTTCTCTATTCTGCCGGGCTACTGGCTCTGGAGGGGGCAAGAAACGGAATCTACGGGGCAGTAACCCAAGTTAAACTGCGAACAGGCTTGAGCACAACTGCAAAATCTTCGGACTATTTCTTAGCTACCACCAGGCATTTAGCTATGATGTCGTGCAAACCCTGTCTCCTGGCTGTGAATGCGATCATGATGAATCCGGCGAGAAACATCATGAGTGATATGACCTTTGCCCAGTAGCGCTTCGTAGCCCTGCCAAAGGAGAGCCTCTTCCCCTCTGTGTCGGTGACCATGATGTCCATTGTGGTCTTGCCTGGTGTCCCCTGTTTGGAGGAGCGCTCGGTCAATGAATAATAGAGCCAGGGGGCGATGAGCCAGAAGACGATAACCGAGCTCACTATGTAGATGTCGTCGGGCAGTCCCACCAACGGGCCGATCAGGATGGGAACTATGATGGCGAGAGCGAAGCCCACAAGCAAGAGCACCGCAAAGTCGATGACGGCAGCAGCCAGTCTCTTCCAGAAACCGGCGTACTCCACATCGCCCACTGAAAGAACGGCCTCCGGAGTGCCTGAATCTTCGGCGTGCTGATTGAGCTTGGCCTGATCATCATTTGCCGTGTCACACTTTGAGTAGGTCATGCGTCTCCTCCTTTGCAGTCAGGCCAACATCATCAGGTGGGCTGGTGGGAAAGTACC
>JBGOWL010000181.1:0-4189 GCA_041478585.1 Dehalococcoidia bacterium
ATCCTGCCCCATTTCAAGTGCTTTGATGACCCGGCACAGATGGAGGAGGAACGCCGCCTGTGCTATGTAGGCATGACCCGTGCCAAGAAACGACTATATCTGGTTCGTACCCTGCGGCGTAGCCTGATGGGAGGGACTAGTGCTAATCCTCCATCCCGCTTCCTCAGAGACATCCCCAGACACCTTGTTAAGCATGTGGACGTTTTTGAGGGAGTGGAGGTGGCTCCGCCTGTTGACGCTCGTTCTCTAATGATCGAGGTCGGAGATCGTGTTCAGCATCCGAAGTTTGGGCAAGGTGTGGTGGTGAGTTGTAACTCTATGAGGGACGACTGCCAGGTAGAGGTGTCCTTTCAAGACGTGGGCATGAAGAGGCTGCTTCTAAGCTTGGCGCCACTGGAAAGGGTAGAAGAGTAGCGATGGCTGATTCATGCTGAGAGTAGGGATCTACTCAAGGCTTGAGCGGATTCAGTCTTCATGGCAACTGCGGCCCACTGGTCCTTTAGCCAATTCAAAGCTTTCTTGGTATCGCTGGCGACCCTTGCCTTTTCGCACCGGTGAAGGCGATATTTGAACAGCCAGTAGATGAATTCCTTATACTCCTTGAGTGTAATCGAACTATCGTGGGAGTAGTCTTTCTCATTCCTGAACTGATCCAGCAGAGCTTGCATCTCGGCGCCATAGATCTGCCTGTAAGCCTCTCCTTCAATTTGCTCATGGTCATTTAGTCCAAAGCATCCCTGTTCCTTGGACACCTCTTCTTGAATTGCGGAAAGCAGCGCCTCTTCCACCACTACCCCGTAAAGGTAGTTTAGGTAAGCTCGATATTTGACCTCGCCTATCAGACGGCGGAACTCCTGCTGAGATAGCTCTATCGGAGGTTTGGCAAAGAAGAGCAGGCCCATTTTCTCCTCTTCTGGTACCAGACCATCGACCTCCAGAAAAAGCCGCTCTGCCAGTGATAGCCAATCGAAAGCTTCGCCGCAGATGAGATAGCTGTAGTGGCGTCCATTGTAGGTTTCCTCAGCGCTTCCCCAAAGGCTGATGGCTTCAAGCAGTGCGACGTACCAGTTTTCTCCGCTGATAGTGGCTTGTTTGAGGTGTTGGATTGCCTCTGAATCAGCGTGCTGGCTACTCAGAGAATTCTCGGTCATCACACCTAAGATTCTAACATAGCCTGTCCAAAGGTTATCAAATGACTTGTCTGGTGACGGGAGTATGGTTTCAAGCGAGTACCTTGTCTAGCCTTGTACTACAAATGTAGGCTGTGCTATCATGCCATCAATTGGAAAGAGCGAGGAATGAACAGATGGAAATAGAGAAAGGGAAAGCGTTGGACTTGGCCATTGAGCAGATTGAAAAACAATTTGGGAAAGGTTCAATTATGAGGCTTGGAGAGGCCTCTGCTAAACTGGCTGTGGAAGTCATTCCCACCGGCTCACTTTCCCTCGACCTGGCTTTGGGAGTAGGGGGCATCCCTCGTGGAAGGGTGACCGAGATCTTCGGCCCTGAATCTTCAGGAAAATCGACTCTGGCTAACCATATTGTAGCCCAAGCCCAGAGCAGTGGTGGCATAGCTGCCTATATAGATGTGGAGCATACGTTTGATCCTACGTATGCGGCTCGTTGCGGAGTAAAAGTAGACGATCTGTTGATTTCGCAACCTGATACGGCCGAGCAGGCACTGGAGATTACCGAATCGCTGGTGAGGAGCGGTGCGGTCGATGTGGTTGTGATCGACACTGTGGCAGCGCTGGTTCCGCGAGCGGAGATTGAGGGAGACATGGGTGATGCGCAGGTCGGCTTGCAGGCGAGGTTGATGTCCCAGGCTCTGCGGAAGCTGACCGCGGCTATTAGCAAATCACATACCGCCACCATATTCATCAATCAGCTTCGGGAGAAGGTGGGGGTCTTCTTTGGCAACCCGGAGGTGACCCCCGGTGGTCGGGCATTGAAGTTCTACAGTTCGGTGAGGATTGACCTCAGGCGGATAGACTCGATCAAGGTGGGTACTGAGGTAGTCGGCAATCGAGTCAGGGCCAAAGTAGTGAAAAACAAGGTCGCACCGCCCTTCAGGACGGCTGAATTTGACATCATGTTTCGAGGTGGGATAAGCAAAGAAGGCGATCTCATTGACCTGGGTGCGAGTATGGGCATCATCAAGAAAACCGGTGCGTTTTTCTCCTTTGGTGATACCCGTTTAGGTCAAGGGCGTGAGAATGCCAAAATGTATTTGAAACAGCATCCGGAGACTGCCACGGAGATAGAGAATCAGATCCGCTCCAAGGCGACGCTGCCTGGCAGCACCATCCCCATTGAGGAAGAAGCCAGCACATCTGAATGAACGCAGGGTTGGACTCCGAATATCAGTCCTGTCTTGACGCTGCCAGTCGCTACCTCAGCTACAGACCCCGAAGTGAGCTTGAGGTGAGGACGCGTCTAAAACAGAGAGGATTCGGTAGTCCATCGATAGACAGAGTGCTCCAGGAGTTGAGGGAAAATGGCGTACTGGATGATCTGGCCTTTGCGCAATTCTGGAAAGAAAACCGGGAATCGTTCAATCCTCGAAGCAGGGCTCTGCTTCGAGGAGAGCTAAGGGCGAAGGGCATCGCCCCACATATTGTGGCCCAGGTGGTGGAGGAGGTGGATGAAGAAACCAGTGCCCGTCGGGCAGCACAGAAGTGGGCCAGAAGGCTGGCTGGTGCTGACTATGCCGGCTTCCGAAACAGATTGACTTCGTTTCTGAGACGGCGGGGTTTCAGCTATGATGTGGTTGAGCATACGGTGAGTCAGCTATGGGAGGAGTCCAAAGATGCCTAGGACACGCTTGCTGCGCTCGCATGTCAAAGGACACAAGGGAATGCCATACCCAGAAGCCGACTCGATTTGATGCCGAAACATATCTGCGCATGCTGCCTTTCGTGCAGCTCATTCTCCACTGCCTTGTTCAACTCAACAACCTGCTTCATACCAGGTTTTATGTAAACAAATTTTTTTGCTTCGGGCAATTGAATGCTGTACAATCTACACACGGAAAGGAGGATTATGCCAAGCGCGAAGACTGAAGAGTATCCGGTCATTTGGTTACAGGCAGCCACGTGCACTGGCTGCTCTGTTTCTGTACTCAACTCGGTTAGCCCGACTATCAAGAACATCTTGATTGATGAAGTCATTCCGGGCAAGCATGTTAATCTCAGATACCATGCTACTGTTATGGCAGGCCAGGGCAAGGCTGTGCTTGAGGAGATGGAGCAAACCGCTGAAAAGAAGAAGGGCGGCTACATTCTTGTGGTGGAAGGGGCTGTTCCTACCGCATCGCATGGCGCCTGTGGCACATTGGGAGAGAAAGGTGGCAAGCCTGTGTCCATGGCTTCGCGTGTTGAACATCTTTCTAAAGACGCTCTTGCCGTCATCGCTCTGGGCACCTGCGCTGCCTTCGGCGGCATTGCTGCTGGCAAGCCCAACCCAAGCGGCTGTATGGGGGTAGACGAATTCCTGAAACAGCACAATGTGAGTGTGCCGCTGATAAACGTCCCTGGATGTGCCCCTCACCCCGATTGGTTTGTGGCTACCCTGGCCAGTGTGCTTCTCCAAGGACTCCCCAAGCCGAATGATCTGGATGAGTATAAGCGCCCCAAGGCGTTCTATGGCAAGCTGATACACGAAAATTGTCCCCGGCGTGCCTACTTTGAAGAAGGCAAATTTGCCAGGAAGTTCGGAGAGCCTGGCTGCCTCAATGAGCTAGGCTGTAAGGGGCCAGTGACCTATGCCGATTGTCCTTTGCGGCTCTGGAACCATGGCACCAATTGGTGCATCGGGTCGGGGGGATCCTGCATCGGCTGTGTGGAGCCAGGGTTTCCTGACTTATTGTCACCCTTCTATCAGAAATTGACTGACGAAGCCCTGCCGGCCATCGGCCGAGGAAAGGGAGGTTAGACGAGTGGGTAAGATTGTTATCGACCCGGTAACGCGCATTGAAGGCCACCTCAAGGTCGAAGCGGTGGTAGAGAATGGGGTGGTAAAGGACGCTCAGAGCTCAGGCATGCTCTTTCGCGGCTTAGAAATTATTCTGCGGGGCAGGGACCCCCGCGACGCTCAGAGGTACCTTCAGCGTATCTGCGGAGTCTGCCCCACCAGTCACTCGACTGCGGCTACCCTAAACCTGGACAGTGCCTTTGGTATTGCCGACAAG
>JBGOWL010000027.1:0-11012 GCA_041478585.1 Dehalococcoidia bacterium
TCAAGCCAAATAGAAAATGGAGCTGGCGGGACTCGAACCCGCGACCTTCTGACTGCCAGTCAGACGCTCTCCCTCTGAGCCACAGCCCCACGTGCTAGATAGTCTACCAGAGACGAAGCGGGGACTCAAGCGGCGGATGGCGTACGGTTGCTGCATTGCATCCCTCGGTAACAGGTTCTGATCTGCTATAATGGGGTGAAGGAGCGTTGACAGGCAATGCGGTTATGGCTACCTGTTGGGACGGGTGTCGGTGTTATGGAATTATTCGGTCCCATAGCGGGTACTCGCAAGCTGAGCGAATACACGAATACAATCGAGGGTTTGAAGAATAGCCGCAGGTTCAAGTCAGTTATCATTAACGTGGACTCTCCTGGCGGTTTGGCTACTGCCTCCGATGGCCTCTACTGCGCTGTCTCCAGACTCTCGGCCAAGAAGCCAGTTGTCGCCTTCGTCAGTGGAGCTTGTGCCTCAGGTGCCTACCTTGCGAGCTGTGCTGCCACCAAGATAGTGGTTCTTCCCACCGCGGTGGTCGGCTCCATAGGAGTCCTGTCGGTCAGACCGATACTGCAGGATCTCTTGGATAGAGTCGGCGTCCACGTTTCGGTCACCAAGAGCGGCCGTCTGAAGGACATGGGCAGCTTCTATCGGGACCCTACCGAAGAGGAGAAAAGGAAGGAAGAGGAACTCATCGCTGGCTTCTACGATCACTTCGTGTCCGTTGTGGCTAAGGGCAGAAACATGGATGAGAGCAAGGTGAGGGAGCTGGCCACTGGTGAAGTCTTCCTGGGGGAGAAAGCCAAGGCCTTGGGCCTCGTCGATGAGGTTGGGGATTTTGACTCTGCCGTTGACCTTGCTGCTGATCTGGGCAAGGTGGCACGACGGGTTATGCGCGTCAGAAGACGGCCAAGCCTGACGGAGAGGTTGTTTCTGAGATTTACCGATAGCATGCTCCAGGAGACCATGGCCGAAGCTGAGGGCCTGCTCCACCGGCGGATATATTATCTGGGCTGAGAGAAACCGACCTGTATCCGGCGCAGGGGGCTGATCACCACAAGCACACCCGCGACCAATGCCAGGATGCCGTACGGGCTGAAGCGGAAGGTGAGGGCGCTTTCAGAAATTCCGACGTTGCTCACGGAGTAGCTTACGGCGAAGCAAATGCCCCTGATAACCTGGAGCGCCAACCCCCGTTTGCGTTTCACCGAGCGGCTGATCATTTCGCCGACAAGATAGCCTGCACCGGCAGCCAGAAGAATGCCAAAGAGATCGAACAATGGTATCAGCTCTCGGGGCCGACCCCAGGCGATACCGGCGGCTATAGCCAATGCTAATCCGACAACGATGGCCTTGAGATGCTCATAGAGGCGTGATCTGATAGACTGGCAGACGCTTTACAAGCCAGCGCAGTCCTTGCAGCGCGCGCCTACAGGTATGTGGACCAGGCATTTGGGGCAAATGGAGGCACCGCACTTCCCGCAGGCTAGATTGGTCTCTACGTTAGGATAAGCAGTGTATTTCATGCCGAGAAGTCTTCAGAGTGGCTGGTCTAGGCTAGAGTTCGCTGTCTGTTGAGATTAAGGAGACGCTTGATGCATTCGGAGGGAATGTCTACTCCCCCCATCGGCGTCTCGGAGATGTGCTCCAGGCCATGGAAGTCGCTGCCGCCGGTGGCGATCAATCCATGCTTGTGAGCCACAGAGGCTAAGTATCGTTTGGATTTGGTGGTATAAGTGCCATAGTAGACCTCGATGCCTGCCAGACCCACTCTTTGAAGACGGGGAATAAGCTCTTCAAGGTTCTCTATGTCAGCCGGGTGGGCCAGCACTGCCAGGCCGCCTACCTTCACCACCATTTCTACCACCTGCTCCACGGTCATTTTCTGCCGCTCCGCATAGGCGGGTCCTTCTCTGCCGATGTATTTGACAAAAGCCTCCTTGTGGGACTGGACATATCCTTTTTCCGTAATGGCCTGGGCTATATGGGGTCGCCCCACAGAGCCACTGCCGGCTATCTCCTGTACCCGCTCCCATTTGATGTGTATCCCCAAATCGGCCAGTTTGGCAATCATCTTCTGGGCCCGTGTCTTCCGTGAGTCACGAAGCTCCGCCAACTTGTTTATCAGATCAGTGTCAACATAGTTGATGAAGTAACCCAGAACATGGATTTCGCCATGAGGAACATCGGTGCCGATCTCTACACCGGGGATAACCTTGAGGGTGGGGAAGGGCTGTGCCGTTTTCAAGGCAGGTGCAATTCCGTTCACAGAGTCGTGGTCGGTAATGGCGATAACCTCCAGCCCCAGGCTAGCTGCCATGCGTACCAGTTCTTCGGGGCTATAGCGCCCGTCTGAAGCTGTAGTATGGAGATGGAGGTCAGCCTTCATCCTCTATAACATCTCTCTGTCAATCCGGGCGATGCTAGCAGCCCGCCCTGTGCTTGTTTCCACGTCCACCAGCACCGAATTGAAGGTGACAGATCCCTTACCCACCGACAAACGGCTTGGCATGTGGGTGAGGAAGCGTTTGATGACCTCCCCAACATCATCGCCGATGACGGAGTCAGATGGGCCCACCATGCCGATATCGGTGATGTAGGCTGTTCCCTTTGGCAGGATACGAGCATCAATGGTTCCCACATGTGTGTGAGTGCCCACAACGGCGCTGACCCTTCCATCGAGATATCGGCCCAGGGCATTCTTTTCCGAAGTTGCTTCGGCATGGAAGTCAACCACGATAGCCTCTGGCTTGCTTTCAAGTTCTCTCAGCAACTGGTCCATGGCTCTGAAGGGGCAGTCAACATCGCCCATGAAGGTGCGTCCGACGAGATTTACGATGAGTATGTTGTGCCACCACAAGTAGCCACGGCCAGGGACACCCGGGGGATAGTTCAGCGGTCGCAATATTGGCGAAGTGTCACCAAGGGAGGGGATGATCTCCTTTTGTGCCCAGATGTGATTGCCAGAGGTCAGGACATCAACACCACTTCGAAGAAGCTCATTGGCGGTTTCGGGAGTCAACCCCTTTCCGCCGGCGGCATTCTCAGCGTTAGTGATAACCAAGTCAATGTGTAAATCACGACGCAGGCCTGGCATAAGGTTATGTATGGCCCTTCTACCAGGCCTGCCAATTACATCGCCGACCAGTAGTATCCGCAAAGGGCTCTCTTCGATTCTCTATTTGGCGTAGTCTACCGCCCTTGTTTCTCTAACGACTGTAACCTTTATTTGGCCTGGATAGTTCAAACTTTCTTCTACTTTCTTCACAATGTCACGAGCGAGTCTCATAGCTCCCAAATCGTCGATCTGTTCCGGTTTCACCATGATGCGGATTTCTCTGCCGGCTTGTATTGCGTAGGATTTCTCAACACCACCAAAGCTGTTGGCTATGGTTTCCAGGGCCTCCAAGTGCTTGAGGTATTGTTCCAATGACTCACGCCTTGCACCAGGCCTTGCCCCGCTGATGGCATCGGCAGCGGCAACAATGAAGCTCTCCGCGGTAATCATGTCCACTTCTCCGTGATGCGCGGCAATCGCTCTTACTACCTCAGGCGATTTCTCCCATTGTTTAACGATGTCAGCACCTATCTGGGCATGAGATCCCTCGGTTTCAAAATCTACTGCCTTACCTATGTCGTGAAGCAAACCAGCCTTTGTAGCTAGAACGACGTTAGCCTGTGTTTCGGAAGCCATCATACCGGCGAGAAGGGCGACCTCCACACTATGGGCCAGGACATTCTGGCCATAGCTGAAGCGGTATTTCAGGCGCCCTAGTAGCCTGATTAGCTCGGGGGGCAAACCATGCACTCCTGTTTTGCTGGCAGCCTGTTCCCCTTCAGTTCGGATTGTTGCTTCCACTTCGTTTCTCGCCTTCAGTACCATCTCCTCAATTCGACCTGGATGGATTCGGCCATCGAGGATAAGCCTTCCCAGGGCGATACGGGCGATCTCTCTACGCACGGGATCGAAACAGGAAAGGGTAACTGCCCCCGGGGTGTCGTCTATAATCAGGTCTACCCCGGTGGCATGTTCCAATGCCCTGATGTTTCGCCCTTCGCGTCCTATGAGACGCCCCTTCATATCATCCCCTGGCAGTGAGACAACCGAGACAGTGGTTTCGGCTACCACATCGCTGGCAACACGCTGAATAGCTTGGGCCAGGATATCTCGGGCTTTCTGTTCGCTTTCCTCTCTGACCGCGGCTTCCATCTCGCGCACCCGTCGGGATGCTTCATCTCGAATCTCGCCATCCACCCGCTGAAGCAGGATTTCCCTTGCCTCGGCAGAAGACATATTAGCTACCAGTTCAAGTTGCTGCTGTTGCTTCTGCTGTAGCTCTTCTGCCCGAGCCCGCAATTTCTCTACTTCTCTCTCCTTTGCCGTGATGCCATGCTCACGGCGCTGCAGGCCTTCGTCCCGACGTTCCAGGTGCTCTTCCTTTTGGTTCAGGCGTCTTTCCAGCCTTTGCAGTTCGGTGCGAGTCTCGCGGTAGCTAGCTTCTAACTCGGCCTTCATGTTGATGGCTGCCTCTTTGGCCTCGAGGAGGGCGGCCTTCTGCTTCTCCTGAGCCTCGGCAATGAGCCTCCTGGCCTCCTCGGCAGCCACGCGAACTTTGCGACTGGCTATCATTTGCCTGGCTAGGAATGCCGTTACACCCCCAATAACGAAGCACACTAAACCGACAAGCGCCAATACTAAATTGGACACTTTCACCTACCTTTCTATTTGAAGCTTTCCAGGCTGGGGGTAGACTACTTTGACGCGTATATTAAACGCCTTATGACCCTTGGTGTCAAGCGATGGCGTTCGTCCTTAATCCGTGGATTCCGCAAGGAACATGAAGCTAAATAGATTTGCTGAGATCCTCATCAGAGGACTAGTGTTACAGTGTAATACCAAACTGAAGCTGCAGTTTGGTATCCCTGATTTGGGTTCGTCTCTCGTTCTCGGTTGGGAGAGCTGGTCTCACAAGACTACCAGGTTGTTCCGATGCACTACCTCGGCCCCGTATTGGTAGCCAAGGAGGGACACGATCTCGTCAGAACGAGTGCCGCTGATTATCTGGATGTCAGCGGCACTGTAGTTCGATATCCCACAGCCGATACGGTTACCCTCGAGGTCAGTGATATCAACCAGATCGCCGCGTTGGAATTCTCTTTCTGTGTCTCTGACCCCTGCGGGCAGCAAGCTTCCCCCTCCTTGCTTGAGAACTGCTGCTGCTCCGTCGTCTACAATGATCTTCCCGCGCGAAGCCAGCCTGCTGATCATCCACCTCTTGCGGCTCTCCAGTTTGGTCGTTGTCGGCAGGAAAAGGGTGCCGATGAACATCCCTTCAGCCAGCTTGGTGATCACACCTGGCAGGCTCCCGTCTGCAATGACCACAGCTATGGCTGAGCTTGTAGCTAGCTTGGCGGCTTGAATCTTGGTGGCCATGCCACCGGTGCCCCTGATGCTGCCAGCACTGCCAGCCATGTGTTCAATACGAGCGTCGATCTTCGTCACGGTGGGAATCAGTTTAGCCTCGGGGGCAAGACGTGGATCCGCCGTGTAGAGTCCAGACACATCACTGAGCAATACGAGGAGGTCGGCATCCACCAGATTGGCAACCATTGCTGAGAGATTGTCGTTGTCTCCGAATGCCACCTCTCCCTTGATCTCATCGGTGGCTACCACATCGTTTTCATTGATGATGGGCACCACTCTCAAGTTCAGCAAGGACAGAAGGGTGTTGCGAGCGTTTAGATAACCGGCGCGGTGGGAGAGATCTCTTTTGGTGAGCAAAGCCTGGGCCACAACAATACCATGTCTGCCAAAGAGTTGCTCATAAGTGTGGATTAGACAACCCTGGCCTACTGCGGCGAGGGTCTGCTTGAAGGGAATATCCTTTCGGTTCCGGTCGTCGAGCCCTAGCTTCTCCCTTCCGGCAGCTATTGCTCCTGACGAAACAACAATTATTTCTTTCCCCTCTTGGTTCAGTCGGGCTACCTGGCCTATCAGGTCGGCCATTCTTTCCAGATCAAGGTGCCCAGTGTCACCAGTTAGGAGGTTGGTGCCCAGCTTGATTACCAGGCGGCGGTAGTGCGAGCTATTCACTGGCGGATCAGGTTGCTTGACCTTGTTTCGTTTTGTTTTGTCCATGGTAGCTTAGTCCTAGATTATATAACCTGTGGAGAAACCTCCACAAGGAAGGCGGAGATTCCGATGGCGACTGTCGTTTCTGAGACTCTGTTTGCTCAGATGGCCTTCAGCTTTGACTGGAACCAGGTCGGCGTGTAGAATTGGCCCGTCTTGGACAAGAGAAAACAGCCTGAGATGGTCTGTAAGAATGAGTCCTTCATCATCGTCCTACCTGGAGCTTGATCTACATCGTCTTACTGCTGATGAGGCCATAATAGAACTTGAGGCTTTCCTCTACGAGGCCTATTGTGCCGGCGTCCCTGCGGTTCGGGTAGTCCACGGGAAAGGGACGGGAATGTTGAGAGGCACTGTCCGATCATGGCTGCCGAAGCGAAGTCTAGTGAAATCTTTCAGGCCGGGCTGGACGTGGGAGGGTGGCGACGGCGTCACCATCGTTGAGCTTGCTGATTAGCCATACCAGCCATTACATCGTCTGGCATCTGGGGCAGAAGTATGTGCCCCGCCCTCGCAGTGGGATACGCTTGATAGGGGTATTGCAGCGATAGCATCGTTCCCCACGGCGGTGGGCGACCTGAAAAAAGAGGTGGGCAAACCCTGGTTCGCCGTTGGGTAGTTGATAGGTATTGACGCTGGCCCAACAGCGTGCGATAGCCTCCGTCAACACATGCCCGATAGCTCGATACAGTCGCTCGGTTTCTCGCGTGGAGAGGTCACTGGCTTTCTTCAGGGGGTGGATCCGCGCCTCGAAGAGGGCTTCATCAGCGTACATGTTGCCGATCCCAGCGATGGCGGTCTGGTCGCAGAGCAAGACCTTTATGGGAACCTTGTGCCGTCCCAGAGCTTTGCGCAAAGCCCATATGGTGAAGCGGTGATCCAGAGGCTCAGGGCCGAGGAAGCCGACCACTTCAATCTCGTCATCTACTAACCACATGGCCCCGAACTTTCGCTGGTCTAGGAAGTGAAGGTTGGTGCCATTGTCCAGATGCAATATGGCTCTTGTATGCAGTTCGGGGATGGTAGACGACGGCTGAAGCAGTAGACAGCCAGTCATCTTAAGATGCAGAATCAGTTTCTTTCCGTTGGCCAGATCAAAGAGCAGATACTTTCCCCTGCGGCGGATGTTCTTGACTGTCTGGCTGGAGAGTTCAAGGCAGAAATCCTCAGCTGAGGGCTGACGAACTAACCTGGGCCAGAGTAGGGTGACCTTTGTGAAGCGTTGCCCCACTAGCCTAGTAATGAGGTCATTCTTGATGGTCTCCACCTCTGGTAGCTCAGGCATCTTTATCTAACTCCTCTAGCTAGTTTTCCATTTGCAGGTGCTGGAAGACCTGGTCTATGTGCTTCAGATAGTATTGGTAGTCGAAGAGGTGTTCCAGTTCTGCCGCTGGTAGGAGGGCAGCAACCTCGGTGTCGGTCTTCAGCAGTTGCAGGAAGTTGCCCTTTTCCTTCCAGGCCTTCATGGCGCTGCGCTGCACCAGTTCGTAGGCTTTCTGACGGGTGCTGCCCTTATCGATCAATGCTAGGAGCACTCGCTGGGAGAAGACCAGCCCCCCTGTAAGCTTCAGGTTCTCTTCCATCCGCTGGGGATAAACCTGGAGGCCCTTCATGATGGTGGTGAAGAGATTCAGGATATAGTCCAGCACCAGGCAGGAGTCGGGCAGGATGATGCGCTCGGTGGAAGAGTGACTGATATCGCGCTCATGCCACAGGGCGATATTCTCCAGCGAGGTGAGGGCGTAGCCCCGTACCAGGCGGGCCAACCCGCAGATGCGCTCGCAGAGCTCCGGATTGCGTTTGTGAGGCATGGCAGAACTCCCGGTCTGTCCGGATTCAAAGGGCTCCTCTGCCTCAAGGACTTCAGTCCTTTGAAGCGCCCGGATCTCGGTGGCGAATTTCTCCAAGGAGCCGGCGATGATGGCCAAAGTGGTCACAAACTGGGCATGTCGATCTCTCTGCAGAATCTGGCTAGACACTGGTGCTGGAGCAAGCCCCAACTTGGCGCAGGCTATCTCTTCCACCTCCGGTCGGACTGTGGCGTAGGTGCCTACAGCCCCAGAGATTTTGCCCACACCAATTGCTTTCTTAGCTTCAGTCAGCCTGTGGGCATTACGCTTCATTTCTTCGGCCCACAGGGCCAGCTTGAGTCCGAAGGTGATCGGTTCTGCGTGAACGCCGTGGGTACGCCCTATCATGATAGTATGCTTGTGCTCGATAGCCTTCTTCTTCAGCACGGTGGTGACTTCAGCGACATCCTTAGCCAGGGTATCTGTTGCTTCCAGCAGTTGCAGGCTGAGGGCGGTGTCCATGATATCGGAGGAGGTAAGTCCCAGATGGATGAAGCGGCTTTCCTTACCGAGGCTCTCAGCCACGGTGTTCAGAAAGGCGGTCATGTCATGGTGGGTCACCTTGAGGATATCCTCAAAGCGGGTCTGGTTGAAGTGAGCTTTTCTTATCTTGGGTAGTTCCTCTTTGGGGATAATCCCCAGATCAGCCCAGGCCTCGCATACTGCGATCTCTATCTGAAGCCATTTATTGAATTTGTTCTCGTCTGACCAGACTTTCTCCATCGCTGGCCGGGAATACCGCTTAATCATCACTTACTCTCCGTTCGGTTGCTGGCTGAAGGCATCTGCTGACTTGCCAGTAGTCGAGGTATCGAGTCAACCTTGCGCCAGCTTCTTCCGATACTCCGCGTATGCCTCCCTTATATTGTCATGTTTCAACCCCAGGATCTGGGCGGCGAAAAGGGCTGCGTTCTTAGCCCCGGCAGAACCGATGGCTACACAGGCTACTGGGACTCCACCCGGCATCTGGATCATAGAGAGTAGGCTGTCAACGCCCTTGAAGTCACTGGTGGGTAGAGGGACGCCGATAACCGGAAGCATGGTCCAACTGGCTAGAACACCGGGGAGATGTGCGGCTGCTCCTGCACAGGCAATGAGAACCTCCAACCCACGTTCTTGTGCTTTGAGCCCATATTCACGCGTCTTCTCAGGTGTGCGGTGGGCCGACATTATGCGGACCTCGTAGGGGATGCCCAACTCCTCTAGCATATCTATGGTCGGCTTTATGAGCTGTTCATCTGATTTGCTGCCCATCACTACGCCCACGATGGGCATGGCTTGTCTGGGATCTGCCATTTCCAACCTCACTTGATCATATACTTAGTAAATCAAACAGGCCATCGAAGGGCTCCAGCCTTTGCTTGATGGTAGCATAGGTTTCCTCGCCGCGGAGCAGGCGGCAGCAAGCTCTCCACAGACGGTCGCTTTTCTCTACTGCGCCGAAATACAACCATGGGAGCCAGGTGAAGAGCCGGGCCAGAGCACGGGCAGCTTTGAGTTCAGGCATTATCTCTCTGTCTACGGCACCTTCGTAGGCTCGCAGATCTACGTTGTCGGTCTGCAAACATTGACTGATGATGGGGGCAGCGATTTGAGCACTTCTGATGGCATTGTAGATGCCCTCGCCAGTCAGTGGGTCCACCAGCCCAGCAGCATCCCCGAGGAGCAGGCATCGCTTCGACTGAATAGCCATACCCTTCCTACGCACCGGCAGATAGTGACTTTTCAATCTGATTACCGAATGGCTTTCCAGGTCATACGATTTCAATAGGGCCTGGTAGCCGGACTTGAGCCGTTTCGCTTGGCGGAGCGGACCTCCCACACCAACAGACAGATGATCCTTTTTGGGAAAGACCCAGCCATATCCGCCCCGAATATGCCCTAGGCTTAGCCCCATCAGGCGTTCCCATTGTACCAGTCTTTGGCTGGAAACTGAAATTTCTGCTTCCAGTCCGATGCCTGAGTCGATGCCCTGCATCAGGCCGAGCCTGGAGGCCACTGTGCTTCTGGCACCGTCTGCACCGGCCAGGATGCGGGCAGTGAATGCGTTGCGTGTGGTGGTAACGTTGACACATTGAGCGGTTGTGGCTATTTCACCAACCTTTTCATCATCAATCAACACAGCGCCTGCCTCTCTAGCTCTCTGGGCAAGGAGATAATCGAACTCATCGCGCATCACCATGTAGACCAAGGGCTTGGTGTAGGATCTGGAGAATGCCCTATTGCCCTTGTAGACGGCCCTGGCCCCGTGCACCACATCTCGTGCTACTGGCCTTATGTCAAAATCAAGCAGTTTGGCTGTCTTCACGGTGATGCCTCCGGCACAGGGTTTATGTCGAGGTAACCTCTCTTTCTCCAGGATAAGGACATCCACACCCTTGCGAGCCAGCTCGTAGCCTAGGATAGCCCCGGCGGGCCCTGTGCCAACGATGATCACGTCGTAAGAGCGTTTTGTGGTACCTTTCATCAGTTGCATCACCCAGCGCGTTCGCTTGTCCCAAGGGAACAGCGAGCTAACTAGCGCGAAGCTGCCCTTCTCAGGCGGTCCATTATGGCAACCCCTATTCCCTTCTCCTCTACCTTCTCTATAATCATCTCGTCTACACCTAGTTCATCCAGTTCGCGCATGATGGCAAACATCTGCATTGCATATACTTTGAGGTCCTGAGGCATCGATATCACAACAACGTTTATACTACTGTGCAGAGATTGGGGTTGGCGAGTGAGTATGCCCACCTTGTTTCCCTTCTTGGTATGGTGTGCAATCAGCCGATCTATCGCCTTCTGATCTGCTACTTCCACCAAGGTGACCCGGGCCTGTGGGCTGTAGTGTCGATAACGGGTGCCTGGAGATCTTCTGAGGAGCTTCCCCTCTGCAGCCGGGACCACTTTGCCAATGAAGGGCTCGAGTTCTTCCCATGTTACTGCCCCTGGCCTCAATATAGCGGGTGGGTGGTGGGAAAGGTCTAGTACGGTGGATTCCACACCGACCTCAACGGGACCGCCGTCGAGGATCATATCGATTTCCCCTTTCA
>JBGOWL010000039.1:0-8818 GCA_041478585.1 Dehalococcoidia bacterium
AATGACCCCATCGAGCAAGCGGCGCGGTTCGATGTCCAGGAGGAATGGCGTGCCCGCTTCGGGGACGATGAGGCCGAGCACTATCAGGAGGATTTCATTCTAGCGCTGGAATATGGTATGCCACCCACCGGTGGTCTGGGAGTGGGCATAGACCGACTGGTGATGCTGCTTACAAATCAACAGTCCATCCGAGAGGTAATCCTCTTCCCTCAACTCAAGACGAAGTGGTAAAGTTGATATACTAGTTTCGACTGTCAAGAAACGATGCTGAGTATCCAGTTCATCAGACAAAATCCCGATTTGACCAGAAAAGCACTGGAGGACCGACACGATAGTGCCCTGCTGGACAATATCCTCGCCCTTGATGAGCAGCGCCGCAAGCTGCTGACCGACGTGGAGTCTCTTCGCGCACAGCGCAAGCAGGAGAGCAAGAAGTATGGCAGGATGATAACAGGAGGGGGTGAGACAGAAAGGACACTATCGGAAGAGGTGACTCAGGAACTGGCCAACGTGCGTGAACAAATCAGGCTTGCCGAAGCTGAGGTTGAGGTGGTTGAGCAGCAACTGCACGATCTCTTGCTCCGCGTTCCCAATATCCCGGATCTCAGCGTCCCTATCGGCAAGGACTCCAATGACAATCAGGTGGTCCGAAGCTGGGGCAACCCACGTCAGTTCGATTTCCAACCCCGCCCCCATTGGGAGCTAGGGGAGGCATTAGACATAATTGACTTTGCACGAGGGGTGAAACTGAGTGGCACACGATTCTACGTACTAAAGAGCGCAGGCGCCCGCCTCCAACGGGCCCTCATCAGTTTCATGCTTCACCTGCACACCAGCGAGCACGGCTACACTGAGATTTACCCTCCCTTCATGGTGAAACGCGAGTGCATGATAGGGTCATCCAACTTGCCCAAGTTCGCCGACAACCTCTATCATGATGAAGAAGATGATTTCTGGTTCATTCCCACAGCGGAGGTTCCACTGACCAACCTTCATCGTGACGAGATACTCGAGCCGGGCAAACTCCCGCTTCACTACGCGGCTTACTCTGCCTGCTTCCGTCGCGAAAAGATGGCAGCTGGTAGGGATACTAGAGGTATCAAACGGGGACACCAGTTCGACAAGGTGGAGCTTTACAAGTTCACTGAGCCACAGAACTCCATGGATGAACTGGAAAAGATGGTAAGCAATGCGGAGGAGGTCTGCCGCAGGCTGGGACTTGCCTACCGCGTACTGCAGCTATGCAGCGGCGACCTTGGCTTCGCATCCGCCAAGAGCTACGACATTGAGGTGTGGGCACCAGGCTGTCAGGAATGGCTGGAGGTCAGCAGTTGTAGCAATTGCACTGATTTCCAGGCGCGAAGAGCTAATATACGCTACCGTCCCGAACAGGGAGCCAAACCTCAATTCGTTCATACACTCAATGGCTCCGGCTTGGCACTACCGCGAGTGCTTATCTCGGTTTTGGAGAGCTATCAACAGCCGGATGGCAGCTTGGCCATTCCCGATGTCCTGCTGCCATACATGGATGGTCTCAGAGTCATCAGCAAGGCTGCATAGGCGCAGTCCAGATCATTGAGATTTTCCGAGGGATTGCCTACCAGACTTCAGTGTGCGCGTCATCTCCACCATACGTCCGGCCAAGGCACGGGCTGATGACATGCCTACCCCGTCCTTCAACACGCCCAGCCGATCCTTGGAGTCAAATCTTCCCGTCCCGTCCGCGCTCGATAGGCCAACGGCACCGAACTGACAAGAGTTTTCGCCAGGGCTGACCACGACCATCCCCCACATGAGATAAGCTGAAACGATACTGAGAAGAGTAGTCTCCGGACCAGCGTTCCTCAACCAGGCAACTGTCATAGCACCACCTACTTTGCCATCAAGCACCCTACGATAATGCTTCCCCAGAACAAGGGCACGAAATCTGTCCAGAAACGTGGCCATGTAACCCGATAGCCGCCCGGCATAAGTCGGGGTAGCCAGGAGCAATGCATCTGCTTCGATTATTCTGGGATATATCCCCAGCATGTCATCCTGCACGACACAGAAGCGTTCTTTTTCCTGCTTGGCTATGCACCAGTTGCAGTGGCGGCAGTCGGCAATTTTTTTTTCGGCGAGGAGGATCGAAGTCGTGATCACACCGTCAAGCTGCTCAGCCGTCTTCAGGGCTTCATTTAGGAAAGCCTCAGTATTGCCTCCCCTAATGGGACTGCCGCAAACACCCAATAGCCTTATGTCCACTCTTTCTTTCACCGACCTCAGACTCTTTCTTTACGGCTTGACTGTTCAGCAGTCGGCCCCAGAATCCGTGCGCAGTACTCTTTTATCAGGCGCCGCGTGGAGAAAACAGGCGTCACTGACCTGATGGTCTCCTTCACCATCCGCATCCAGCCCAGGGGCACACCATCCTGATCCCGCGTGTAATACAGAGGTACAATAGCTGTTTCCAGCAGAGAATAGATATCCTGTGCATCCCTTCTATCCTCTTCATCCAGGTTCACTGGCTTGACAGGCTGGCCAATGGTCCAGCCATTGGCACCGTTGTATCCTTCGTCCCACCAGCCATCACGGACACTGAACTGAAGAACACCGTTGATGGAGGCCTTCATGCCACTGGTGCCACTGGCCTCATTCAACAGCCGCGGGTTGTTCAACCAGACATCTACGCCCTGCGTCAAGAAATGAGCCAGATGCATATCATAGTCCTCGACAAAGACAATTCGTCCCAGAAAATCACGATCGCTAGCCAGACTGAACACCCTCTGTACCAGATACTTGGATGCAAAGTCATTAGGGTGCGACTTGCCTGCGAATACTAATTGGACAGGCCGCAAAGGATCTCTCACAAGCCGCTTAAGACGCTCAATATCCTGGAATATGAGCGTTGGCCGCTTGTACTCTGCGAATCGTCTCACAAAGCCTATGGTCAACACGTCTGGATGGAGCAGTGTGCCTATAGCCACCAGATAATGGGATTCCACATCGCCCTTTGCCCAAGCTCTCTGGGCTGCCTCCCGCAAATTCCCCATCAGTTTGTGTCTGAGGATACGACGGACTCTCCAAAGCTCTCCATCGGGTATATCGTGGACACGTTCCCATAGATCAGCATCATCTTGCCTCTTCATCCAATCCTCAGCGATATACTTCCTGAAGAGCTGGTACATCTCGGGAGCAATCCAGGTAGGTACATGAACGCCGTTGGTAATATGTCCAATGGGCACCTGCTCCTCCTCGACTCCCGGCCAGAGTGCACGCCACATCTTGCGTGCCACGATGCCATGCAGTCGGCTCACCCCGTAGCGATGATCCGACATTTTCAGGGCAAGTACAGTCATATTGAATCCCTGGTCTCCGGGACCAAACTGCTGGCCCAAAGCCAGGCATTCTTTGCGGTCGATCCCCAACGATTGGCAATATAGATCGAAGTATTTTCCCACCAGATCAACAGGGAAGACATCATGGCCGGCAGGGACAGGCGTGTGAGTGGTAAAGATGGTGCTTGCCCTGACCTTCTGTGCAGCCTCGTCAAACGGCATGCCCCGTTCGACCTCTTCCCTGATGCGTTCCAGTACCATGAACGCTGTGTGCCCTTCATTGATGTGCCAGATAGCGGGCTTAATGCCCAATGCCCGCAAGACCCGCACTCCACCCATGCCAAGGACGATTTCCTGTTGCATGCGTACTAACCAGTCGGCCACATAGAGGCGTGAAGACAGCCACCGTTGATGTGGCTCATTGTCCTCCACATTGGTATCCAGTAAATAGAGGCTTATACGCCCCACACGAACCTGCCACACAGTAACAAAGAGAGACACTTGTCCCAGTTCAACCTTTACCAGCAGCCTACGCCCATCCTGGTCAAGGACTGGACTAACCGGCGCTTCGTGGACATCCAGTTGCCTGTAGATCTCTTCCTGTCCTCCATCAGCCGAGATACGCTGGTGAAAATACCCCTGGGGGTACATGAAACCAACACCTACAAAGGGCAAACCAAGGTCGCTGGCTTCCTTGCACGTATCACCTGCAAGAACACCCAAACCTCCAGCATAGATAGGAAGCGAATTATGGATCGCAAACTCCATCGAAAAGTAGGCCACCGGGCCATCCAGTAGATGGAGATAGTTCGCATCAAACCAGGTATCCTTAGTTGTCATCTCCGCATCGAACTCTGCCATGATGGAGTCATACAGTTCAAGGAACTCCGGGTCAGCAGCAAGCCGCTGTAGCCTATCATGGGTGACATCACGAAGCTGTTTTACAGGGTTGTGGCCACTGAGCCTCCACAACACATAGTCCAGAGCCCGAAACACCTCGCGTCCCCGAGGATGCCAACTCCACCACAAGTTGTTGGCAAGTTCTTCGAGCCTACCGATGCGTTCAGGTATCTTCCAATGCAGACTCGTCATATCTTGACGTCTCAACACTCCGACTGTGACGTTATGCGCCTGTCCCAACCTCAGGCAGCCCAATCAGGGCAGTCTCTACCTTCTCCCCGGGCAAAGTGAAATCATCCTCTGAAGCAGGCCCGAGCCATTGAGCCGCCGTTTTCGGGAATAGCACCTGGTCTGCATTATAGGTAGAAGCCGATACGAATGGCAAGACCCTTAAGCTGAAGAGCGGGTAACAGCACCATAGGGGAGAGGCTTCACTTTGTGAAGGACACCCCTGCAGTCTTGCAGGGTTATCGGCATGAGGCGGCTTCTTTTACGGTCGGGGACAGTTCAGGAGGCAGCTTCGATGGCTCAAAGTGTGACTCACAGGGTGCAGGCTTATCCTTCAGAGCACCCTGGATCCTGGCCTGATTCTCCAGCTTGGTGATCAGATTCTGCACAGCCGACTCCCAGGTGAACTGGGCCGCAGTACACTTCGCCGCACAACGCATTCTGAGGCCCTCTTCAGGGCTATCCTGTATATAGAGAACGCTATTGACTATCTCCATGGGGTCAGCCGTCTCCAGCACAAAGGCATTGACAAAGGGGATGGCGTAGTCCTCTCCCGTGCACCCGGTGAGCACAATCCCGCCCGCCGCCATCGCCTCAAGACCGACCAACCCGAAGGGCTCCCGCCCGCTGTTAGCCAGCACGCCGTCGGCCGCACAGTAAAGCACCTCCAGGAAATCTGAAGGTAACTGAAACTTGATATCAATAACGTCAGCAGGGCTAGCCTCATGTAGTGACTCCACATACCCATAGTAAGAGCGCTGGCGGGCATTTGCCTCCCTGACCACCAGGCCGAGGGAGCGGGCTTTGTCTATCACCTCCTGACCGTGATGCTCTATGCCGCCTCTGGCCAGCAACGTTGTCTTACATCCTCTCTCCTTGAGCCTGGCGGTTGCTTCAATAGCCTGCTGCCAGCGCTTGTCCGGATCCCAGCGGGCCACTTTGCACAACAGGATCTCGGCTCCAACTGCCTTTCTCACGTTGTCAACCAGGCTGGGTTTGACCTTGCGCAACAGTTGTTTCGGTATCCCATTGGGAATCACCAGCGGATTCAACCCCATATCCCACATAATATGCTTCATGTACCGGCTCACCGTGGTGATGGTGGCGGTGAAGTTCAGTCTACTCCAGTTGATGCGGTGAAAGGAGAAGGTATTGTTAGCATTCCAGAACAGCACTGCCTTATCTCTCAGGCCGTCATAATAGAGCGCATCGCTGAGACGGCACATAGCCTCTGTCGTGTGCCACTCCTCACCAAGAATCACTACCAGCCTTCCCTTCGCCACCGCCGGTTTCACAATGCGGTCTTTCACAAACCGGGGGATGGACTCGTTGAAATCGCAGAGCTTCCCTTCTTCCCCATCGTAGACACCATTGGGATGATACCTGCTGATCCACTGGCACCAGCGGTGCAGGATGAGCTTACCACGGTATGACAGTTCCTCCTCCTGAGCATACGGATCGCCGACGAAGAAAAGATGCGTGGTGAAGCCCATGGTTGCCAGGGTGGCCGAGAGCTTGTTCACCCGTACGCCCAACCCACCCGCCATAGAATAGCCATCCGGACCTTCAAAGGAGAGGATCACGAAATCGGTATTCGCGGGAGTGATATCTATGCGTCTCACAGTCAAATCTTGCCCCTCAACCTCAAATTCTTGATTGCGCGGGTATGATGCTGAACTACAGCTTGCATGGAATGACAACAGATAAATATGCGATGGAGCTTGACTCGCTCACCCACTCTACGGTCTTCCTGCCAGCAGAGCATATGACCTTCGGCCCATGCTGCCTGCCTGTCGCACGGCCGCCAGTAGCAGAAAGCATATTGTCATTCCTACTACGTCAGCCAGGAAATCCCAGGCGGAGCAGCTTCTCGTGGGCACGTATGACTGGTGCCACTCATCGCTAAGGGCATACAACGCCCCGATGATCAAAGCTATGCAGAAAGTAACAGCCAGTCCTCGTTCGTGGACCCGGTGCAAGAAAATAAAGAGGAAGAAAGCCAAGACAAAATAGACTGCGGCATGGGCTACATAATCGGGCACCACCTCCCGCAAAGGTGTCTCTGCTTCCTGCAGAGAGGACCAGTAGAAAATGGCCCCCATCCAGGCAAGTGCCGGAAGCGCATAAAGAACAACCGCCTTTCTCACTCTAGCGTATTATCCTATCTCCCGTTCACCCACTCTGCAACTCTTCAGAAGGTTGGAATGTGGGCACCAGCTCCATTAGCTTACTCCTTAGCCCCCGGTTATCCCTGTTTGCCGCCAGATCTATCAGCTCATCCACCCCCTTGCCCCACCCATCGGTGTCCACTCGCCAGGGCTTGGCAATCGAAATCTTCTTGTCAGGGGTTGTAAGCAGCTCCTCGTCAGGCCCCACCAGTTTTTCATGCAGTTTCTCGCCCCGCCTGACACCAATGAACTTGATCTCTATGCCCTTCCCCCCCAGTCCAGAGAGTTTGATCATTCGCCTGGCCAAGTCTGTGATATTCACCGGACGGCCCATCTCAAGGATGAAAATCTCCCCTCCGTGACCTATGCCACTGGCTCGAATAATCAACTGGGCCGCTTCAGATATGGTCATGAAATAGCGTGTCATCTGCGGATGGGTCACCGTAACCGGTCCCCCTTGTGCAATCTGCTTCTTAAATAACGGAATAACGCTGGCATTGCTCCCCAGCACATTGCCGAATCTCACTATCATGAACCTGGTCTTGCCCGTTGAGCCCCTGGTCAGGAGCATCCTCTCCACCACCTGCTTGGTGGCTCCCATGATACTGGCAGGCCTCACCGCCTTATCGGTGGAAACAGACACAAACCTTCCCACGCCATATTCCTCCGCGGCATCAGCCAGAACCCTGGTGCCCAGAATGTTGTTCAGCACCGCCTCATCGGGATTCACCTCCATCATAGGAACATGCTTATGAGCCGCAGCGTGGAAAACAGCGCCGGGGTGATAGCGCTCCATTACTTGCTTCACCTTCGCCACATCCCGGATGCTGCCTACTATTCCCTCTACGCCCAAAGCTGGGAAACGGCGACGCATTTCCAGGTCCACCTCATAGATACTGTTCTCTGACCAGTCAAACATAATAAGGAGCCCTGGCTTGAGGGCAGCTATCTGTCGGCACAGCTCTGAACCAATGGAACCACCAGCGCCGGTAACCAACACGCTTTCTCCCTGCAGATAGGCACAAGCCTGATCCAAATCAAGGTGATTCTCCTCCCTCCCCAGAAGATCTTCGATCTCCACCTCTCTTATCCGATTGATGCTCACTTTCCCGTCGATGAGTTCTCCTAGCGTAGGAAGGGTTCTGAACCTGGCTCCGCTGTCTTCACATCGCCTGACAACGCGCTGCATCACCTCACCAGAGGCAGAAGGTACGGCAATAATTACCTCCTTCACGTTGTGCTCCTGCACTATCCGAGGAATATCCTCTGTAGTTCCCAGCACCGGCACCTGATGCACCCTTCGTCCCATCTTCCTCAAATCATCATCCACACAACCCACAGCCAGAAGACTAGAGCTTCCATTACTACCACCGTTACCACTACCATACATCTCCCGGATTATTGTTTCGGCTGCATCGCCAGCGCCAACCACCAAAACCCTTTTCTTGTCTTTCTCATCCTCGTGATCTCCCAGCAGCTTCACCCGACCCTCTCGCACCAACCTGATCGAGAACCGTTCTCCCACCACTACAGCAGCCACCAGCAACCAGTCCACCACCAGCAACGTCTCAGGGAAAGAATACCCGCTCAATGGCAGCACAATTGCTATCAGTAAGGCTGAAGATAGGACTATGGCTACAGCCAGCCGCAACACCTCTCTCATTCCAAAGTAATACCACACCCAGTTATAGAGGCCCAGGAACCAGAAAGAGGCCATACGAGTGGCAACACTCAGAGGCACCACCCAATAGAATCGCGCCAGATTCTCGGCTACCTCAGAGGCGGGAAAACGTACAAAAAAAGCTGCAGTGGTAGCTGCAGCTACAAGTATCCCCTCAACACCGCAGAGAGCATGCATCCGGACATCGCGCACTGCGGTTTTCATTAGCTGCTTATACTAGACTCATATGACAATTCTCAACTCAAGTTTGGAGTCCAACAGGATAACCAACAGCTAAATAGCCCACTTGCATCGTTCTTAGCAGAGGTGTCTCACACCTTACTACACCAAAACAAACGATGGCAATTGCCCGAATTGAGTAATACTGGTGACCGAAGGTGGTATTGTTGCTTCAGGGGCGGCAGTGATCGGTTGTGTTCCAAGATGTATGAACTGCCAGGACACCCTATCGGCGTTTACTGGAGTGTGGCGTAGTCACCCAAGCGAAAAGATCTGAACAGGCTATTGATATATATCACTAAGCA
>JBGOWL010000221.1:0-3626 GCA_041478585.1 Dehalococcoidia bacterium
CGGCATCAGCCCACATTATCTGGCCACTTTCTTCAACAGCAAGTTTGGACGGTATCAGTCCGAACGCATTGCCAACGGGCAAACAGTCCTGAACATCAATATTGGAGAAATCGGTCAACTTCAGATTCCCATCCCTCCCCGCGATGTGCAGGACCGGATTGCTGGGGTAATGCAGGCAGCCTATGCAGCTCGACGGGAGAAGTTGGCACAAGCAGAGAAGATAGAAGCCACCGTTGATGAATACGTTTTGCGGCAACTAGGTGTAGATTGGTCTGACATACAAGATCCAAAGCGATTTGTTGTGTCGATATCTCAGTTGGCAGGTAGCCGCTTTGATGTGCGCTATCGCTCGCCCAAAGCACCTCATGCCTTAGATGCGCTAGAGAATGCAGGACATCATGTGGTGGAGTTGCGGACTCCCATTGAGACTATTCACTACGGCGCATCCGTGAAGAATGATTACGCCAGTCGTGGCATCCCGTTCATTCGGATTGGCAACCTGCGGGCGAATGAAATAGACACTGAAGACATCGTGTTTTTCCCTGAAGACAAGCGAGAGTTGCTTGGTAAGGCTTTCGTAAAAGCAGGTGATTTGTTGATGTCCCGAAGTGGCTCAGTCGGAATTGTAGCCGTGGTTCCGCCAACAGCCGAAGGCTTTGCATTTGGTTCGTTCCAAATCAAATTCCGGTTGAAAGACGGCTCTGCTAACCCCTATTTTATTTCTTACTTTCTCAACTCACCCCTCGGCAAAGCTCAAATTGAGCAACAGAAAACTGGCTCTATTCAGATGAATATTACAATCGAGGGAATAAAGTCATTGAGGGTCCCCTTGCCAGCTATAGAAACACAAGACACTATTGCAGAAAAGGCAGATTCGCTTCGGGCTGAAGCCAAGCGCCTGCGAGCGGATGCCGAGCAGGTAGTAGCGGAGGCGAAAGCACGAGTTGAGCGAATGCTCTTGGGAGAGGAGGGGGCATGAAATACGGAAGCAAATACAGACCTCTCTATGAACATCTGCGGCAAAGCGACAAGGACGAACTGACTCTCACCTTAGCCGCAATCAAGCGGCTCATTGGCGGCAGTCTGCCGGATTCGGCTTTGGAGCGCGGCTGGTGGAGCAATCGCCAAAAAGCTCTTCAAGCCAGCGCATGGCTGGAAGCCGGCTACCGCGTGGCAGAGTTGGACCTCATCAAGAAGCGTGTCACTTTCCGCAAACTCAGACCAACCTACAATGTCCGGCACGACGAAAGCGGCGCAGTACTCTGGGACACCGACCTCATCAGAGGCTTGCGCCAGCACATGGGCCTGACACAAGCGCAATTAGCGGGGGTGCTCGGTGTGCGCCAGCAAACGGTCAGCGAATGGGAACTGGGGCTCTATGCTCCCACCCGTGCCACTGGCAAGCACCTTGCCCTTGTGGCAGAGCGAGCGGAGTTCACCTATGGCAAGAAGTAATAGAAATTCAAGATTGCCTATTGACAAGAAGGCCGCTACCGTGTATATTGTAAATGACACGGCGGCATTCGTTCATAAGAGGCAATCATGGATAGATCCAACGGCAGTGCCAAAGCGATGTTCATTGCTCCCGATGGCAGCCTATACCCCGACTACCTGGTTTGTTCTGGCAAATTGCTGATCGAGATGGGCGGCCAGCCCTGTCCCTTTTCCTGCGACGGGCGTTTGCCCGACCCACATCCCCTCGATCCTAACAGCCCAACTTACAATCTCGACAAAGGAAAGCCTGGTGACCTATGTCCACCATGCGCCAAACAACACCTGGCTAATCTCGGTCACTGGGACGGACACAGAGGCCAGCATTTCCCGGAAGAACTGAAACCTCTAAGGCTATTCAAATGTAGTCAATGGCTGTGGCTTGTCGTTGTTGGTTTGTACCAAGACAATCCCTCGCTCGTCGAAGATGAGAAGTAGCTGTCCTCTTCTACTTTGCCCCTTCTACGCAAACTGCGTAGAATATGGTCGCAAATTGGCCTGACGTCGGGTTACATCAGATGGGTTTCGCTTCACGTTGTGCGCCGCTGAAAGCGGACTTTGAACGCCAGACTGACAATCTTGACCAACAGCGGCATTGCGCTTTGGGATGTTCTGAAGTCCTGCGCTAGGGAAGGAAGCCTCGATTCGCAGGTCCGAAAGGGCCTCTTCATCGTCAATGATTTCCAGCCTTTTCTGTCAAAGTACAGAGTCGAAGCAGTGTTCTTCAACTCCGTTGACGCCTGCTACTAACCAGTGCTACCCTGTTGACAGCCCAACCAGACCGCAAATGAATCTCTCAGAGAGAAGAGCAAATGCCAAGAGCAGCAGTGAACGGCATTCACATATTCTATGAGGTCCATGGCACCGGAGAACCGCTGATTCTGATAGCCGGCATGGGTGCAGATCACCGGTCGTGGTTTTGTCAGATCGGTGCCTTCGGAAAACACTACAGGGTCATAACCCTCGATGGCAGAGGGATCGGGAAGACAGACAGGCCACCCGGACTGTACAGTTTCAAGACTCTCGCAGATGACGTGGTTGGGTTGATGGATCACCTGGACATAGAGAAGGCGCACCTACTGGGGGAGTCTCTCGGTGGCATCGTAGCCCAGGAGATCGCCATTGCCTTTCCCCACAGGGTGGACAAGCTCGTCCTGGCCAGCAGCACCGTTGGTACAGGCGTGGAACATGAGGTTCATCCAGCTCTCATGAAAGCCTATGGCCGCCAGAGTAGCTCCACCGAGACCGACTTCGACAGCAGCAAAGTGGATGTCGGCAAGGCTATGAGGGCCATGATCTCCCTGTCTTTCAATAGCAGAATCTACAGGGTGGCTATGAGTCTGATGGCCACTCTCTACGTGAGGCCCTCCGCATTCAAGGGCATGGCAGAGCAGATCAAGGCAATTTCCACCCACAGCACACTCGACAGGCTCCATCTCATCAAGAGTGCAACGCTGGTAATAATGGGCACCGGGGACAGGATCGTCCCGCCGAGCATGTCGGAACTGCTGGCGAGTCGGATATCGAATGCCAGGTTGGTCAAGATTGACGGTGGCTCACATGCTGTCCGGGTGGAAATGAGGAAGAGGTTCAACAGAGAGGTATTAGCCTTCCTGGCAAGGGCCCAGCCTGGTCAGCGATGAACTGGTGACCAACAATGGCCCATCCAATTGTTCACTTCTTCGGAATCCATGGAATGAGTGCCGAGACCTTCTTCCTGCGTTCTTCGTATCCCGGCCTTCTCTCCATATTCCTCTTTTCCATCATCGGAATGCTGACAAACAGAAAGAGGGCAGTGATCGCAAGCGGCCCGACGACTGTCCACCAATAGCCGGAATCTGCGGCCAGCCCAAAGACAAACAGGCCCCACCAGAACGTTATCTCACCAAAGTAGTTCGGATGCCTTGAATAGGCCCACAACCCTGTGGCCATGATCTGCCCGGGTTGCTGCTTTTTCCGGACGAATCTCAACAGTTGCTCGTCGGCTGTCGCTTCGATGATAATTGCACCGGCCGTGATGGCGATAGCGATGCCATCGAGCGGTCCGAAGGAATTCTCTCCGACAGACAGCGCGGGATAGAGGGAGAGACACCCCAGAAAAACAACCAAGGTCGGCGTCAGTTCTATGCCAACCA
>JBGOWL010000109.1:0-6031 GCA_041478585.1 Dehalococcoidia bacterium
GAGGATCAAGAAACTGAGAGAGACTAGGGACAAGGACAGGCATGCTCAGGCCATGAAGAAGTTGGTCGAGGTTCTCTGCAGTGACGCCAACTCCTTCCCAGCTACCCAGGAAGCAGTGGCAGCGCGCGCTACCCCCGGGGAACTGGCGGCGGCCGTGATGAAGGTCTACGGCAAGTGGACCTACCCGATTGGTGTCTAGAGAACGTCTAAGGAAGGACAAGAAGCAATGACTCAGAAGAAAGTCAAAGTTCTGATGGCCAAACCGGGGTTGGAGGGGCACTGGCGCGGGTTGATTTCCGTCAGCCAGGCCTTCAAGGACGCCGGATTTGAAGTGATATACGGGGCCAGCATGCGCCCGGCTGAGATCGCCGCGACCGCCCTTCAGGAAGACGTTGACATCGTTGGCCTCAGCATACTGTGCTCCAACTACATGGAACTGGTTACCGAGGTCATGAAAGAACTCAAGGCCAAGAAGAAGGATGATGTGATTGTCCTTCTGGGTGGCATCATATACGAAGAAGACTTCGCTGCCCTGCACAAGATGGGTGTCGATGGCATATATATCCCGGGCACTCCTCTGGATGACATAGTGGCCTCTGTTCGCAAAATCATTACCCGGGGCAAGAAGAAGGTTGCCAAGTAGAATTGCCCACCGAGAGTGCCGTTATCCAAACTGCCCCTATGGCGGCTCACTCCTATATCCACGGCAGAGTCGGGCAGGCAGGAGCACTGTGGCTCCACCTGCCCATCTTCGTCGTTTGAAGTATTGCCACTTTTCCTGTTGAGTCTCCTTGACTTGAGAATTGGGTGCGATGGCCATATCATTCCCCAAGGCAAAAAGGGGACGAGGCCAGCTCACTACCATTTGATATGTGAAATCCCGAGTGAGATGTGATGGGGGCTGGTTTGCCATAGCTGAGCGGTGCTGCTTTACTGTAGCTTAGTAATGCCATAATCAAGGCTAGGAGGCTGACTGTTGGAAAAGGTATTAACAGGCGTAAGGATTCTCGACTTCTCCCGCTGGTTTGCTGGCCCCTATGCGGCAACCCTTCTGGCTGCCATGGGTGCCGAGGTTATAAGGGTGGAGAGACCTGCCGGCGAGGAGGAGAGGAACTTCGGGCCGTATGCCCAGAATGGCCAGGGTATGCTCACCCTGGTCACCCTGCAAAACAGGAAAGGCATCACTCTGGACCCCCTCAGTGACAAAGGCAGGGGGATGGTGGAGAAACTGGTGCGAGAGAGTGATGTGGTGCTGCACAGCTACGTCAGTGGCTCACCCGAAGAGAGTCTGCTGGGCTACGAGTCTCTGGCGCAGTTCAACCCGGGGATTATCGTGGCCAAAGTCTCGGGTTTTGGCTCCACGGGTCCGTATGCCCGACGGCCCTGCTTTGATACTATCGCTCAGGCGCTGTCGGGGTCGATGAGCTATACGGGATTCCCTGAGACCGCTCCAACCAGATCAGGCTCTGCCTGGGTGGACTTCAGTACCGGCGCTCATGCTGCGCTGGGGATCATGTTTGCTCTCTACCACCGGCAAAGAACAGGCAAGGGGCAATTCATAGACGTTGCTTTGCTGGATGTGGCTGTAGCCTGTGTAGCCGGTTTGGCTGTGGCCGCCGAATACACGGTTTCGGGCATCATCCGCGGCCGGCAGGGGAATGCCAGCTACTACAACTTCACCAATTGCTTCAAGGCCAAGGATGGTTGGGTGATGATTGGCATCTCGGGGAATCCCATCTGGAGGCGATTCCTGCGGGCGATCGGGAGGGAGGACCTGAAGGAAGCTCCCCGGTTTCAAGACGACAGGCTTCGTTATGAAAACCGCCATGCTCTTCAGAGCGTCGTGGAGGAGTGGCTCAGGGACAAGGCAGTTGACGAGGCCATCAGTATTCTGGAACAGGCCAGGGTGCCTTGTTCCCGGGTGAACAATATTGCCGAAATGGTTAATGACCCCCAGGTCAAGGCCAGGGATATGCTGATTGACATTGAGTACCCCGGTATCGGGAAGGTCCCCATACCTGGTGTGGTCATAAAGATGTCCGGGACTCCTGGAGCCATCGAGATTCCAGCTCCGAAGCCGGGAGAGCACAATCAGGTGGTCTACAGCAGCCTTCTGGGCTTTACGAGCGAGCAGCTTGCTCAACTCAAGGCCGAGGGGGTTATCTAAGAATCTATTGAGCCGTACAAACGCCAGGGGTGCTGAAACTCGACAGATGGGCTTCAATCTGGCATGTGCAAAGTGCCATTGACTGCAGGGCAGCGACTACATTTAGTTCTAGAAGACCTAACAAGTAGAATCGCTTGGATCGGTGACGACCGCGAAGGTCAAGGAGATGGATCTGAAAAGCCTTCTTGGTGTTGCCAAGGAGGCTTCCTTGTTGCGCTGGTCGACATGCTCTGCTATGCTTCTGCAGTTTCAGCATGGCAGCGGTAGTATCGTTTCACGTCGGCAATAGCCTTGGCAGCTCGCTCCATAGAGGGATACACGGGTATACCTGCCTCAGACAACCTGCATTCGATGTCCAATCGCTCCAAGTCAAGCGAGCCTGGCGGAGACACCACAATAATGGGTTTGCTTCCCTTTTGGCTGGCTTTCACAATCATGCCATTGATCAAATCAGCTACTTCCTTGGTCATGAGGCCCACCAGGGTATCAGCATTCTCATACACCACTATTATGTCAACACGCCGATCGGCAGCCACTAGCTCGATACCCTGTTCAAACGCCTGCAAGATGCCAGAGAGTTGATTGAGATCCGATGGACTGATGAGTGTGGTGCTGGCTTGGCCAGCCAACCCCAGCAACTCCCGGCGTGTGCTCTCAGTGAACGGAAAGACGTCGATTCCGAAGGCAGCGCATGCATCAGTAGCGAGCAGTGCTTCGCTCTCACCGTCGCCAGTGAGTCCGCATATAATACCAAGGTGGGTCTTCTCGACCGGCCCCACCGTCTGAAAAAGGAGGAGGGTGTCTGCCATCTCGTCCACACCTCGGACTTCGATGGCGCCTGCCTGCTTCAGTGCGGCTGTCCATACAGCGGCAGAGGCCCTCATGGCCCCTGTGTGAGAACTCGCAGCTTTAGCACCAGCTTCAGTCGCACCTCCCTTCCACACCACTACGGGTTTCCTCTCTGATGCAACACGCATGACCTGAAACAGGCGCCGGCTGTCTCGAGGTCCCTCGAGATAGAGACCGACAATATTGGTCTTGGGGTCAATAGCCATGTATTCCAGATAGTCAGCGCTTCGCAAATCACAGCAATTGCCTATGCTAGCGATCTTACTGAAGCCAATGCCCCGCGTTGAACCAATCTCCAGAAGTTTTCCTGCGTGTCCGCCGCTCTGAGATATGAATCCTACCGGTCCAGGTTTGCCCACCGCACTGGATGCCCCGTAGGGCAATTTGTGCTCGGGACAAGAGACACCAATGCAATTGGGCCCAATAATTCTAAATCCCCCCTTTTGCGCTCGCCTCGCCATTTCTTCCTCCATATGAATCCACTGCGCTTCGCCTGTCTCCCGAAATCCAGCTGTGAAGAAATGAACGGCGACCACGCGCTTGGCAGCACAATCATCCAGAAGATCCAGGACAAACCCCCTGGGAATGCAACAGATCACCAGGTCCACCTGCCCCGGAATCGCGGTAAGGCTGGGGTAGACCTTTGCACCAAAGAGTTCGTCCAAACTCGGGTTGACAGGATAGACGGGGCCAGCAAAATCGGAGTCAATCAAAGCTTTCGCCCAAAGCGAGCCCATCTTACGGTTGTCCTTTGAGGCACCAACCAACGCGATGGAACGCGGATAGAAGATACGCTCGAATTCCCTGACCCTGTCGTCAGCCAATTTGTACTGCAATTGTCATTCCTTTGAGAACCCTGACTGATTGATGATGACAACAAGTATAATCACGCATCACCGTCCTTGGCAAGAATCGGATCTCTGTTTTGCTGCTTCATGGAGACCTCCTTAGTGACGAGCCTCTTCTTAGGTGAAGGCTGACTCCTCGCTCCATCGGGGATGTGAGTTATGGCGACCTCGACTAGTGCTTCGAACTCTCCGCATGGAGATTCATGTCGTGCCGAAGTTCGTCTCTACATCGGGTCGGGCTATGCAGACTGCGCGGTCGACCGCAGTGTCCCTTCAATTCAGGGAATTGTTGCACCCCCCGTTCTATCAGCCTCCATCGCACATCGCAGAAGATTTTGAACAAATCCGGAAGAGAGGCAAAAGGCCTATCTAGCAGTGCAGAGCAGTCAACCACAGCGGACTATTTTTCTCTGCACGATCGACGCCAATGGACGTAGAGTCTCGTGCCTTCCTCCATAGAAACATTCTGCTCCCAGCCCAGCTCCTTACGGGCTTTTGAGCCGTCGAGGTTCATTCCTTCGTTTAGGAATCGGATGCCTGAACGAGTTAGGTAGGGCATTTGCTTTGCCCGTCGCAGTTTTGCCCATCCTTCCATCAAGAAACACCAAGCCTGAGCAATCTGGTAGGGGATGGTGACGTGCATACGAGGCCCACCCTGGGCCTTGATCATGTAGAAACAGAATTCCCGGAAGCGTACCTCTTGAGCAGGGGCGACGTTGTAGATTTGGCCTACAGCCTGGTGACTTGTGGCTGCTAGAATGGCACATTCGGCGACATCAGAGGCAAAGACGGGGGCGCACCTTGGATTGGCTTCTCCCGGCCATGCGATGATTCGTGACGACATATGACGGTATACCCGATCAGTGAGTAGCCTGTCTCTGGGCCCATAGATCATTCCTGGTCTGATTATGGTGACGTTGAGTCTGCCCTGCCTGTAGTAGTCTAGAGCCAGCTCCTCTGCTTCCTTCTTGGCATAGTCATAGTACGTATCGGGAGTGAGTTCTACAGCACAAGGTGTGCATTCCTTCGCGGGTGTGTTGCCGCAGGCTAGAACGCCAAGGACGCTGCAGCTGCTGACGTAGAGAAAACGAGAAGCCCCCGCTTCGGCGCTGGCTCTGAGGAGATTCTCGGTACCCTTGACAATCGTACTCTCGAAATCCTTCCATTCCCCCCAGCCCGGTGTGACTCGGCTTGCTGCATGGAAGATTATGTCGACTCCCTTGACTGATGGAGACAGGCTATCATAGTCCGTGACGTCTCCATAGACCAATTCAGCTCCAGTGGTCTCAAGATGGCCAGTGGCAGATGTTTTGCGGACTAAGGCGCGTACGTCATATGCTCGCGCTACTAGGGCTTCCACAAGGTGGCTCCCCAATATCCCCGTGCCTCCGGTGACCAGCGTCTTCATTGGATCAATCCGAACATCCGTGTTCTGACAAGAGTCCTGCAACAACCTTGATCAGCTATCTGCAGCTCACTTACCTGTACAGTTAGGGACTGCGCTTCTTGGAAGCCAGCAGAGACATCAACGCCTCCCGCGAAGAATAGCGGAACTTAAACCCGGTTGTCTTCGTCAGTTTCCCAGTGCTGACCAATATCGGGTATCTGAGAAACTCGATGCCACCAACCGGCGATTTTCGCTGAATATGCAGTCTCCAAGTGATGTCGATGAGCGGTAACATCATAAACACTGGAAGGCCAACACACGGTCTGCCTGTGGCCTTCCTCATTTCTCCGTAGCTGAGGGACCCTTCTGCACCAGCATTGAAGATCCCAGCGTGTCTCTCCTTCAACATCGTCACAATCAACCTTGCCGCATCTTCCTCGTGGATAAATTGCCACTGCGGATCATATCCTGTAACGTAGATCATCACTGGCATGAGCAAGACAGTCAATCCGGCACCCCCACCCTCGGGCCCAGTCACTGGACAGACGCGAACAATGGTGACATTCTGCTTGGCGTGGCTCTTCATGTACTCTTGAAGCATCAGATCAACCTCTGCCTTGTGAGCAGCGTACGGAAATTTGCGAACCGGCCTCAGCGGCTGGTCTTCAGTGATCCAGGTAGGATTATCGGGATGTGCTCCATAGACAGTATGGCTGCTTAAGTAGAAAAGGGCTTCCACCGACCTCGCCTCGCAGGCTTCAAGGAACCTCCTTGAACCGC
>JBGOWL010000194.1:0-3983 GCA_041478585.1 Dehalococcoidia bacterium
ATGGCTCATAGCCGAAATACTAATATCGAAATCCTAGACAAACTCAAAGCCCAAACCACGAGAGCCGCTTTGACCTCTCAACCGTCCACTTCTCACCTGGATTCGGCATCAAGTGCGGAATGACATGACGAAGCAATAGCTGCATCGTGAGTTCAGACCTCCCAAACGTTCAGGCAGTTGTGGTTTGATATACCAATGACTTTCAACTCCTCACCTCCCTTATCCAGTGACTGAGTAGTTGGATCACGACCTACTTGTCTGTTGTCCGAGGGCGCTCTAGCGAGATTATGACACGGCAAGATCGAGTTGGAGATAGTATGTCCCCTACCCAATCACGGTCCCGTGGCAAGAGGGTATTGCCCCTGTAGGTTTCCTTTGATAGACTACCATTTGAGTCCGCTCTTGGATTCCTGCTTCCGCAGGAATGACATACGGGGGGCAGCAATGACATGGGAAAGGCTGGAATGACGTGGGGGCAGGCAGAGATGCAGTAATGGTGTGATGTAAGGAATGGCGGAATTACCGAGGGATTGGCAGGAATGGGAGCGGTATTGTAGCCAGAGAAAGTCGAGGTGAAGCCATGGGGAAAAGAGATATCAGACGGAAAGAGCCAAAAAAGCCGAAGAAGGATGCCAAGAAGTCAACCGTAGCCGAGATCCTGCCCACGCCGGTAACGGTGGAGGTGATAAAGACCAAGGGCAAGAAGGAACTCCCTCCCGAGGAGGGATGAAAGAAACGGGCGCCTATCTGCAGCTACATGACACGGGTGAACTCACCGCCAGGATTGAGCATGCCAGGAGCGTTCTGGAGAGCTGTGAGCTGTGTCCTCATCGTTGCCACGTGAATCGCCTGCAGGACGAGCGAGGGAAGTGCCGCACAGGGCTCCAGGCCGTGGTCTCCAGCTATGGACCCCATTTCGGTGAAGAGTCGCCTCTGGTAGGATGCAACGGCTCAGGGACCATCTTCTTCACCAACTGCAATCTGGCTTGCGTTTTCTGTCAGAACTTACCCATCAGCCAGCTCGGAAAGGGAAGGGAGATCACCTCAGAAGAACTGGCAGCGATGATGATCTCCCTGCAAAAAAGAGGTTGTCATAATATCAATCTGGTTACCCCTACCCATGTGGTTCCTCAAATCCTGGAAGCCCTGGCTATGGCCATATCCGCAGGGCTATCGATCCCTTTGGTGTACAACTGCGGCGGGTACGAATCCCTGGGTACCTTGCATCTGCTGGATGGCGTTGTTGATATGTATATGCCGGATATGAAGTATTCTGATGATGGGATCGCCCGCCAGTATTCGGGGATAGATGACTACTGGTCAGTGAACAGCGCTGCGGTCAAGGAGATGCACCGCCAGGTTGGTGATCTCCAAATCGATGAGCAGGGTGTGGCTACTAGAGGCCTGCTGGTGCGCCATCTGGTTCTTCCTCATGATCTGGCCGGTACACGGAAGGTAGTCCGTTTCCTAGCCGAGGAGGTCTCCCGAGATACCTACCTCAATGTCATGGCACAGTATCACCCCTGCCACCGGGCCTTCGAGTTCCCTTTGTTGGCCCGTTCGGTGACCAACGATGAGTTCATGCAGGCTGTCAGTCTGGCATGCCAGCACGGCCTCAGGCGGCTGGACAGATTCTGCTACCCTCGGGTAGCCCGAGCCGTTCTGCAATGAAAACCTCTTCTTTGGGTCCAGCATCCCTCCATGCCATGGTCTACGGCCATGTGCAGGGGATCTTCTTTCGAGCTTTTGTACAGCGCCACGCCAAGCATTTGGGACTGACCGGCTCCGTGCGTAACGTGAGTCAGCCAGCGGCAGTGGAGGTGGAGGCAGAGGGAGAGCGATCGGCTCTGGATAAGCTCCTGGAGTACCTTCATCAAGGTCCTCTGGGGGCCAGAGTGGATAGGGTGGAGGTGCAATGGGGCGACTACAAGGGCGGTTTCTCCGACTTCAGGATAGCCCACTGAGACCGAGGAGCAAATCCGAAAGTCGAAATCCCAAATCCTAGACAATAGCGAAACTCTAATCTCAAAATTCCAACCTGAGTACTGACACCTGGATTCTGCATCAAGTGCGGAATGATGTTAGCGGGTGGCAAATGATGTACTACAGGAGCATTCCCAGGAAAATGCCTGCGGCCATCAGCAAAGGAGTCAGCAGCGTAACCTGTATGTTCAGGCCCATGAAGGGGATGAGTTTGCCCGTATCGTCATAATGCTTCAGGACACCCCTGGCTGCCTTCAGTCCCAGAGGAAGGGTAAGCAATCCGATGAGGGCAGTCAGTGGCAGTATTTCGAAGGCAACTGTCAACACCAGGGTCAGATAGGCAGCAATCAGCAGCCCCACATAGATCCTGGCGGCTGTCCGCTTGCCGAGGGCTATGGGAATGTGTCTCCGGGAGGCTGTCAGATCAGCCTCGATGTCGGGAAACTGGTTGAGCAGAAGCAGATTGGATACCAGGAATCCCGGAACCAGCGATGCCAGTGCTGGCGCCAGAGCATATTCCCCTGTTTGGGTGAAGTAGACACCCATGACCATCAAAGGGCCAAATCCCAGCCCCGGGGCAATGGCGCACACCCAGGGATTTTTGGTGAAATGGGTGGTATAGAAGTACACCACTACCACCCCCACTACGCCCAGGGGCAGAATCCTCCACCCATATTCGTAGAGGAAGTAGCCCCCAATGCCGATGACCGCCAGAAGGGATACCATACCGAACAGGTAAACCTGCTGCGGTTTGAGCAGTCCTGAAGGCAATATGCCACTGCCACCACTGAAGGGTGTTCTGTTCGTTTTCAGGTCCAAACCGCTGCGGTAATCGAAGTAGTCGTTGAGGACGTTGATGCTGATGTGGGCCAGCAATGCTCCAACGAGAGCAAGTACAAAATGCAGGGTATCGATCGAATCCAGTTGATAGACAGCTACGGCAAGGCCAACGAGGACACATACCGGCGTCAGAAGAAGGAAGTGAGGACGGGTTTCCAGGAACCACATCTTGAGAGGTGACATCGAGGGTGTGCCAGTTTGACTCGTCATATTTGGACCCGGAATTAAACCCCAAATCCCAAATTCTAAATCCTAAACAATATGAAAATTCAAAGAACAAAACGCAAAGCCTATTGGCTTCTGGTTAGAATCGCGCCAAATATCTTCGTCTGTTCGCTCTTCCAGATGATACTGTTTCGAGCTTTGACCGTTGGTCATTAGGATTTGTTTAGAGCTTCGGGTTTAGGGTTTGGGATTTGTATCACAGTCCAGCGGCGTCCAGTATGGCAGGCACCCTCTTCTCCATGCCGATAGCCATGATATGGACACCCTGGCACATGCCCTTCATCTCATTGATCAGACGGGCGGCTATCTCCGTACTCTTCCTGACTTTGTTCTCGGCCTTGTCCATCTCTTCAATAAGGCTTTCGGGAACAGAGATGCCAGCCACGTTCTTGTTCATGAAGCGGGCCATGGCAGCCGATCTCAGGACAACAATGCCCACCAGCACAGGAACCTTCAGATGCTTGACAGCATTCATGAACTCTTCAAACATTCTTGGCTCATACACAGCCTGCGTCTGGAAGAACTGAGCACCGGCCCTGACCTTCCTCTCCATCTTCAGAATCTGTGGTTCTACGGGATCAGCACCCGGAGTAACAGAGGCACCGATGAAGAATCGGGGTGCTCCCTTAAGTTCCTTCCCCCCGAGGTCGCGTCCCTGCTGCAATTCCCTGGCCGCCGCCAGCAAGGATACTGAATCGAGATCGAAGACCGGCTTGGCATCGGGGTGATCGCCCAGAGCAGGGTGATCGCCCGTAAGACAAAGAACATTCTCAATCCCCATGACAGAGGCATTGAGGAGATCAGACTGCAAAGCCATACGATTGCGGTCGCGACAGGTCGTCTGGAAGACCGGCTCAAGACCCCACTGTTTGGCCAGATAGCAGCCTGCAAGGGAGCCCAGCCTCATCACTGAACTCTGCTGGTCAGTCAAATTG
>JBGOWL010000018.1:0-12763 GCA_041478585.1 Dehalococcoidia bacterium
CGTCTTTGCTGCGGAGGACTGGGCGGCGAAGACTAAGAGGCGTGGGCTTTTTCTGCATGCCGGTTGCAGGGAGGACTATCTCGAATCGGCACGCGGAGATTATGGAACCATCAGGACCCTGTTGATAGCTCTCAGTGCCAACGGGAAAACGACCACTACCTGCAAAACCCTGGCCAGAAAGGGAAATGAGAAGTCCTGGCTGGTACAGGATGATGGCGGTACCTTCATGCCTGACGGATCATTTCATGGGTTCGAGATGGGTGGCGTTTTCGTCAAGACCGAAGGTGTCAATCCGGGAGACCAGGTGGAGGTCTACTATGGTCTTCTTAGACCGGGGACTGTTGGTGAGAACATCCATGTGACAGAAGATGGCGATTTCGATTTCTACGACTACTCCAGGACCTCTAATGGGCGCGCGGTTATCCAAAGAAGGGACATCATGCATGCCAGCAGACATATTGATGTTGAGAAGGTTGACAACCTCATTCTCCTTACCAGGGGGCCTTTGATCCCGGCGATATGCAAACTGACCAGGGAGCAGGCGGTAGCGCTCATGATTCTGGGTCAGGCGATGGAGTCGTCAGCCGGCGATCCCACGAAAGCGGGCAAAATCAGGAGTGAGTTCTTCTACGATCCGTTCATGGCAGGCAACAAGGCGGAACATGCCAATATTTTCTACGAAATAGTCAGGGGCCTTCCTCAGATGCAATATTACCTGGTCAATACCGGGTGGATAGGCGAGGGAGAACAATACAGCAAGATAAAGTTGGAGCACACGCTGACCATACTGGAGTGCCTCTTGAGGGGAGAGCTAACAGACTGGGTAGACTCCCCAATCGGTTTCAAAATCCCTGCAGCGGTAAGACTGGTAGACGATCTCTACTTCCATCCTGAACGGTTGTACTCCCAGGGAGAGTTCGACACAAAGCAGAAGGAACTCAACAGGTGGAGGCACGAGGCCATCGAGAAGGTAGGCGGTGGCCTGCATGCAAACGTCAGGGGCGTATTCTAAAGCCGTTTTCCTTCAAACTCATCAAGTAGAAACCCCTCGTTAGCGACACCATTCGGCTAGCTTATCCGATCGGGGTCGTTCAGATTTGCAGCTTCCCTATTTCCTCCATCAATGTGGCGAATTGCTCAGCATACAAAGACTGCCTGCCATCGGACAAAGCATGCAGAGGATCGTGGTGCACTTCGACCAGGAGGCCATCGGCACCGACCGCAATGGCTCCTTTGGAAAGAGGGATGACATATTCTCTGCGTCCGGCAGCGTGGCTGGGGTCAACGACAACAGGCAGGTGGCTGACTTCCTTAATCGAAGGTATGGCGCTCAAATCCAGGGTATTCCTGGTGTTGTCGGCAAAGGTGCGAAGGCCACGTACACACAGGATGACCCGGGTGTTCCCTTCAGCGATGATGTATTCAGCCGACATGAGCAGCTCCTCAATGGTAGCTGCGAAGCCCCGCTTCAACAAGATCGGTTTTGCAGAACGTCCTGCACGACGGAGAAGGGAGTAGTTCTGCATGTTCCTGGCCCCGATCTGGATAATATCGGCGTATTCCTCTACAAGCTCTATATTGGTGTGGTCAGTAGCCTCAGTTATGATGAGCAATCCTGTCTCTTCCCGAGCCTTCTTCAGTATTCTCAACCCTTCCTCCCCCAGTCCCTGGAAGCTGTAGGGTGAGGTTCTGGGTTTGAAGGCGCCGCCGCGAAATACCTGTGCCCCATGCCTCTTCACTATTCGGGCTATGGTAAGCGTCTGTGCCTCACTCTCTATGGCGCAAGGTCCTGCCATGACGATTTTTTTTTCGGCGCCAATACTCACAGGCCCAAGGTTTATGACAGTGGGCTGCGGGTGAGTCTCTCTGCTTACAAGCTTGTAGGGCTTTGTGACGGGGACAGTCTCCTTGACACCGCTCAGAGAGAGCAGACGCGAATCATCAACCGGGCCCTGGTTGCCTGTGATGCATACGGCAGTTCGTTGGGCGCCCGGTATGGGGATTCCGCGGTAGCCCAGGTTCTCAATCTCGCGGATAACCGCATCCACTTGTGCTTCTGTAGCATCGTTCTTCATGATAACCAGCATGTTTCCCCTCCCAAGCCAGGTCCTCACCGGCCTTGCCATCCGAGTGGAGGCCTTGATTCTTTCTACGCGCTTTCGGCCATTATACTACCCAATCCGAACGTTGATGCAAAGGGGTCCTATCCTTGAACTGCAACGCACCAGAGGGGGTGTTTTCGGATTCTTCGGACAGCCTCAGAGATGGGCAAGAGGTGGGGGTGATACGCCCCACCCCTGGATTCCCGTTTGCACGGGAATGACATAAGAAGGAAGCGGGAATGACATGCGGAAGAAGCAGGGATGACGTATGGAGTAATCCATGGATTGAGGTAGTTCCAGCGGAGTTGGACAGGGGGGAAAAACCAGGGTTATAATACGGGGCAGATGCCTATTTTGGTGTTAGCCTGCTTGCTGTAAAGCATCCTCAAGAAGACTGTTGGCGGCAGGTGGCGCATCTGCTAGTGTAGTGTCTCAGAAAAGACTTAACAACAGAATCTAGAAGGAATATACAATGGATTCCGTGTCGAGCACGGAATGACACATTGTATAGGTATTACGATGACACTAGCTAGATTGAGACTACGCACAGGGGGTGGGTCTTTGATTCTGGTAGCGGGACATGGCACTGTTCCAGGCCAACCTCACCTGGTTTTCCCAGATATCGCTTGATACTGACCACAGGAGGTGGTTGCCTTAGTGTGGGCTGTCAGGAGTGCGGATCAGTATTTGTTCCTCATATGGGTATGCAATCAGCATCCTCTGTTGACCTAATGTTGTAACGGGAAGAGGAGAGAGCTATGAATAAGGCGCAGATGAAGATCAAGAAGGCGGCAATCCTGGGAGCCGGGGCAATGGGCAGCAAGATAGCCGCCCTGCTCGCCGGCGTTGATATCCCCACGTATCTGCTGGATATCGTTCCGAAAGAGCTCGATGACAAGGATTTGAAGAAAAGGTTGACCAGAGAGTCGCCCGAATTCAGGAACAAGCTGGCCAGATTGGGGATCGATTATACCCTCATGGCCAGTCCCCCAGCTTTCTTCGTGGCCCAGGATACCAAGCTTATCAAACCGGGCAACTTCGAGGACCACCTGGCATGGCTTTCGGAGGCTGACTGGATAATCGAGGTTGTGGCTGAAGATCTTAACATAAAGAAGGGACTGCTGCGGAAGGTTGAGCCGCATATGAAGCCCACGGCTATCCTCACCACGAATACATCCGGACTTCCCATCGACAGGATATCTGAGGATTTGTCAGAGCAGACCAGGGCGCATTTTCTGGGAACCCACTTTTTCAACCCTCCGAGGCACATGAGACTCATGGAGATCATCCCGGGAAGGTTCACTGATGAGGCGACTCTCTCTTTCATGGCAGACTTCTGCGAGGCGCGGTTGGGCAAAAGCATTGTCTTTGCCAAAGATACACCCAATTTCATCGCCAATAGAATCGGTGCCCATGCCATGCTGGCGGCGATAAAGATCATGTTGGAGGACGGCTATACCATTGAGGAAGTGGATGCCATAACGGGTCCTCCCATGGGCAGGCCGAAGATGGCCTCATTCAGGACGGCAGATATGGTGGGCCTGGATGTCTTCGTAAAGGTGGCCCAGAACGTTGGGGACAATGTGAATGATGCGAGGGAGAAGGAGGCCTTTGCCGTTCCCGAATTTGTGGCCAGGATGGTGCAGACCGGGCTTCTGGGCGACAAGACTCAGAAGGGGTTCTATAAGAAGGTGACAGGAGCCGAAGGCTCGCAGATATTCGCCATTGACTGCACCACCATGGACTATGTGCCGGTCAGGAAAACCAGCCTGCCAGCTCTGGACGAACTCAAGCAGGTGGATGACCCAGCCAAGAGATTGCAGGCCCTGGCCTATTCGGATGACAGAGCCGGGCGTTACGCCTGGAAAGTGCTCAAAAAGATGCTCCTCTACTGCGCCAGCAAGGTGCCCGAGATATCGGATGATATCGTGAGCATTGATCGGGCCATGAGGTGGGGCTTCAACTGGGAGCTTGGCCCCTTTGAAACCTGGGATGCTCTGGGGCTTCGGGAATCCGTGGAAAGGATGGAGAAGGAGGGGGAGAAGATACCGGCGAACATCGGCCTCATGCTTTCGGTGGGCAGGGAGCGGTTCTATGAGAAACGGAGAGGCAAGAGCTACTACTTTGACTTTGCCAAGTTGAACTATGCCAAAATCGATGAGAAACTGCAGCTCGTTCTCCTGCCTTCGCCGGACGAGAAGAGGAAGAAGGTGGTTCGGGCCAATGCAGGAGCCAGGCTGGTTGATATTGGGGAGGGGGTGGCCTGTCTGGAATTTCTTTCTGCCAACAATGTCATCGACGGTGATGTTATTCAGATAATGCACGATAGCATAGCGGAAGTTGAGGAGAACTTTGAAGGCCTGGTTATCGGCAACCGGGGCGCTAACTTTTGCGTGGGCGCGGATGTGAAGCAGATCTATGGACTGGCCGTGAACAAGGATTGGAAGACGCTGGAGATGGCAGTAGCACAGCTTCAGCAGGCACTTATGCGCATGAAGTACTCGGAGAAGCCGGTTGTGGCGGCACCCTTCCGTATGGCTCTCGGTGGTGGGTGTGAGGTGTGTCTGGCGGCCAGCATGGTGAGGGCCCATGCTGAAGCCTATCTGGGGCTGGTGGAGGTGGGAGTGGGGCTTATTCCGGCTGGAGGCGGCACTAAAGAGATGCTGCTCAGGGCGAATGATTGGGTACCCCCGAGTGTCCCCAGCGCCGCGCCTGGTGGGGGGAAGCCCGATCTGATTCCTTATGTCGCCCGCGCTTTCGAGACCATCGCCACTGCGAGAGTATCCACCTCGGCAAGGGAGGCGCAGGGGATCGGCTACATGACGCCACATGACAGGATTACCATGAACCTGGATTATCTGATCTACGATGCCAAGGAGTCGGTGCTGTCGCTGGTCAGAGAAGGCTACCGCCCACCGCGGCCCAGAGATGATATCAGGGTGGTCGGCCGGACGGGGAGGGCCATCCTGGAGCTGATGGTTTTCCTGATGCGTGATGCGGGATACATAAGCGAAGTCGATGCCCACATTGCCAGGAAGCTGGCCTATGTCATTACGGGAGGTGACCTCGATCAGAATACTCTGGTGACGGAAGAATACCTGCTGGACCTGGAGCGGGAGGTCTTTCTTTCCCTCAGTGGTGAAGAGAAGACCCAGGCCAGGCTGAAACATATGGTCGAGACCGGCAGGCCGTTGAGGAACTAAGGGCAAAACTGACAGGAGATGCAGCAATGAAGGAAGCAGTGATCGTATCAGCGGTGAGAACCGCCCTTGGCAGAGTCACAACCGGCAGCCTGAGGAACAGCAGGCCTGAGTACACTGCCGCTGAGGTGGTGAAGGAAGCTGTCAGGAGGGCTAAGGGATTGAAGCCCGGGGACATCGACGATCTCATCATGGGTTGCTCTTTCCCTGAGGCAGAGGCGGGGATGAATATCGGCCGGAATGTGGCTCTTAAGGCAGGATTGTCCAGTCGGGTGCCGGGCATAACGGTGAACAGGTACTGTGCCTCGGGCCTGGAGGCTATCGCCATGGCCAGCCAGAAGGTGATGTGCGGCTTTGCCGATGTGGTGGTGGCTGCGGGTGTGGAGCACATGACGCTGATCCCCATGGGTGGGAACAAGCCGCTGCCCGATCCGGAGCTGATGGAGACCTGGCCTCAGGTATACGTGACCATGGGGCTGACTGCCGAAAACGTGGCCCAGCGGTTCAACATCAGCAGGCAGGATCAGGATGCGTTTGCTCTGGAAAGCCACCGCAAGGCAGTCAAGGCTGTGGAAGAAGGGCGGTTCAAAGACCAGATCCTGCCCTTGAAGGTGATAGACCGTTCCTTCGAAGCAGGGAAGTCGGTACGTCACGAAAAGATATTCGATAAGGATGAGTGCCCGAGGGCGGACACGTCCATTGAGGCTCTTTCCAAGCTCAGGGCGATCTTCCGGACCGGGGGTACCGTGACGGCGGGGAACTCCTGCCCCATGAACGACGCGGCTGCGGCAGCCGTGGTGATGTCGCGGGAGAAGGCTGTGGAACTGGGGCTGAAACCAATGGCTGTCTTCAGGTCAATCGGCGTTGGCGGAGTGGACCCCGAGATCATGGGCATCGGGCCGGTGGTAGCCATTCCCAAAGCACTGAAGTATGCGGGCATCTCCCTGGAACAGGTTGACCTCATCGAACTGAACGAGGCCTTTGCCTCACAGTCGCTGTATGTAATGAGGACGCTTGGCATAGACCCAGGCAAGCTCAATGTCAACGGTGGCTCTATTGCCCTGGGGCATCCTCTGGGCTGCACCGGGGTTTATCTTACCACCAAGTTGCTGTATGAGCTGGAGCGGCGGAAATCGAGATACGGTGTGGTGACCATGTGCATTGGTGGTGGCATGGGAGCAGCAGCTGTCTTCGAAAGAGAGATGTAGAAGGAGGGCGCCATGTCGGACAAAAAAGTCTTAAAGAAGGGTGGTTCGTTTCTTGTTGAAGAGGTATCGCCTGCGGACGTGTTCACCCCCGAGGACTTCCGGGAAGAGCACAAGATGATTATTGTCACCACTGAAGACTTTGTGAAGAAGGATACCGTGCCTCACATGGAGGCGCTGGAGCACAAGGACTTTGAGGTTGTGAGGCGGCTGATGCGGAAAGCAGGCGAGCTGGGCCTGCTGGGGGCGGAGGTCCCCGAAGAATATGGCGGCGGAGGATTGGACACGGTAGCCTCTCTCCTGATCGCGGAACATGCGGTTGGCGCGGGCTCGTTCAGTGTCACTATCAATGCTCATAGCGGGATCGGCACCATGCCTCTGGTTTTCTTCGGCACCGAGAAACAGAAGAAGAAGTATCTGCCGGGCCTGGCCAGCGGTGAGAAGCCGGGGTGTTATGCTCTGACGGAACCCGGCGCGGGGACGGATGCCCTGTCCATTCAAACCACTGCAGTGCTGTCGCCCGATGGCAAGTACTACAAGCTGAACGGCACCAAGCAGTTCATCACCAACGGGGGTTTTGCCGACGTTATCATCACCTATGCCAAGGTGGACGGCGACAAGTTCACCACCTTCGTGCTGGACAGGAACCTCGAGGGGATATCCACGGGCCCGGAGGAGAAGAAGATGGGGATTCGGGGCACTTCCACTGTGAGCATCATACTGGAGGATGTCAAGGTGCCGGCAGAGAACGTTGTCTTTGAGGTTGGAAGGGGGCATGTGGTGGCCTTCAACATACTGGACCTGGGCCGACTGAAACTGGGCGCTGCGTCGGCGGGAGTGGCCAAGATGGCGCTGGAATACTGCGTAAAGTACGGCAAGGAAAGAGTGCAGTTCGGCAAGCCCATCTGCCAGTTTGGGCTGATAAAGCAGAAGATCGCTGAGATGGCTATCAGGACATATATCGTCGAGAGCATGGCGTATCGCACCGGTGGAATGATCGATGTGATTATGGAGACGCTGGACCGTACTGCTGCGGACTATGGCCGACAGAGCGGCAAAGCCATAGAGGAGTATGCCATAGAGTGCTCCATAAACAAGATTTACGGCTCAGAAGCGCTGGCGTTCGTTGCTGATGAAGCGGTACAGATCTATGGCGGCTACGGGTATATAGAAGACTATCCTGTGGAGAGGATATATCGGGATTGCCGCATACTCAGAATATTCGAGGGGACCAACGAAATAAACAGACTCATCACCATGGCTTTCCTGACCAGGAAGGCGTTGAAGAACGAGATACCTCTCCTGTCTGCGATGCAGAATGCGAAGGGAGAGTTGCCGGGCATGAAACCCCTGGTTCCTAAGATTGGAGGCAAACCTCTGCAATACCAGCGCCAGCTTGTGGAGAGGGCAAAGAAGCTCTTTCTGTTCTTGACTGATGCTGCGGTAGCGAAGTACGGCCAGGCTATCAGTGAGGAGCAGGAAATCCTGGGTCGATTGAGCGATACTGCCATTGAAGTATTTGCCATGGAGAGCGGACTGGCCAGAGCGCTGAAGGCGATAGAGAAAGGCGGTAAAGAGGCCTCAGAGATGAAGATCAACATGATGAAGGTCTATGTGAATGACGCTGTGGGCAGGATCAGCGCTTACGCCAGGGAAGTGCTGGTGGCAACGTCAACCGAGGAAACAATCCAGAGTCAGTTGGCGACGGTGGCCAATCTGATGCATCTGACGCCGGTAAACACGGTAGCCCTGCGGAGGAACATCGCCGACAGGATCATTGCTGCTGAGAAGTTTATCTGCTAGCAGCGTATCGAAAACAGTCACGTTGAAGGAGGATAAAGGAGGGAATCGATGTCCTGGAGAGACGAATACAGATCGAAGTCATGCAGTCATGAGGAGGCTGCCAAGCTTGTTCATTCGGGCGACCGGTTTTTCACTCCCCTTGGTCTGGGGGAGCCTTCCACCGCCATGATGGACGCCATCGCGGACCGCAAGGGCGAGCTCAAGGACATCGAGTATATATCTGTGCTCCAATTCCACCCATACAAGATTTTCGGCCCGGAGTGCCGGGAGACGTTCAAGCTGATATGCGGCTTCTACTCCAAGCTGACCATGTTCCAGCATATGGACGGCAGTTCGACATATGCTCCGGTGCAGAGTTCCAGCGCGGGCCGTGTGGCCAGGGAACGCCAGAAAGTTCAACCCCGCCGGCGGGGCATGATCACCCAGGTCAGCCCTCCGGACGAACACGGATATGTATCGCTCGGCCTGGACCTGTTCTATACGCCGGACATGTTTGACCAGGTTGACTGGTTTATTGCCGAGGTCAACCCGAATATGCCCAGAACCTACGGCAATACCCACTACCACGTCAGCCGATTTGACAGATTTGTGGAAACGAATGAGCCCCTGTTTTGCCCACCGCTGCCCGAGCCATCGGAGGTAGAAAAGAAGATCGCCGAGAACGTGGTCAGTCTACTGAAGGACAGGGACTGCCTTCAGGTGGGGATTGGCGCGGTCCCGGGACAGATATCGAAGCTCATTGCGGCAAGCGGCCTTAAAGACCTGGGCATTCACACAGAGATGGCCCCCATGGGCACCCGCCAGCTTGTGGAGAAGGGTGTGGTCAACTGCAAATACAAGGAGACTCATCCGGGCAAGATCGTCATGGCCTTCGCCTTCGGCGATCAGGAGCTTTACGATTTCCTGGGCAACAATCCCATGGTCGAGTTCTATTCTGCTTCGTACTGCAATTCCATTCCTCTGGTGGCCAGGGAGAAGAACGTGGTGGCCATAAACGGGTCTGTTGAGGTGGACCTGGTGGGGACTATCTGCTCAGAGTCTTACGGCGATGATATGCGCTCCGGCACGGGGGGGCAGCTCGATTTCGTGATCGGTGCCTACTGGTCCGAGGGAGGCAGGGCCATCAACACCCTGCCCAGCACAGCCAAAGGCGGCACGGTGTCACGCATCGTGGCCTATCCGACACAGGGATCCAGAGTGACTGTGCCCAGACATTACGCACAGTACGTAGTCACCGAGTGGGGAATTGCCAGTCTAGCGGGACTGGAAGAGAGAGAGCGGGCCCTGGCTCTTATCGAGATAGCACACCCCAAGTTCAGAGATGAACTTCTGGCGGCAGCCAAGAAGAGACTCAGGTTTTGAGGACTACCTTGCCCGCCGGAATTTGACATGATTTAATGAAGCCCTCACAGGGAGCGTGTGTGGTTTTGTGGCAACTCCGTGCTTGTGATCGACCGTAGTTCAATGAGACTATAGATTCAGTGGGCAGGCCACCTCGTTTGGGAGGAGCAAGATGGAGAAGGTATGGTTGAAGCACTACGACCCCGGCGTGCCGTCCACTATCGAATATCCTGAGACAACCCTGCCCCAGATGCTCGAGGAAACAACCCACCGCTTTCCCGAAAACACTGCCATTATCTTCCCCGGTAATTTTGGTGATTCATGCCGCATCAGTTACAGAGAGCTGAACGGCCAGGTTAACCGTTTGGCCAACGCGCTTGTCGACCTCGGGGTCAACAAAGGGGACAGGGTAGCACTGCTCATGCCCAATTGCCCCCAGTTTGTCATCAGCTACTACGCTGTCCTCAAAGCGGGTGGAATAGTGGTGGCCTTCAGCCCCCTGTATACATCACGGGAGATCGAACACCAGCTCAATGATTGCGGTGCAAAGACGATGATTGTCCTCAGCCTTTTCTACCGCACTATTGACGAACTGAGAGAGCGAACCGGCCTGCAGAATGTGGTTGTGACCAATATCAAGGAGTATCTGCCCCCGATCACCCGATTGCTTTTCACCATTTTCAAAGAAGGGAAAGAAGGACACCGCGCCGATATCACCGGTGCAGCCGGGACTCACTCCTTCGGCGCCCTGCTGGCCAAATCCCCGCCGGTGGCGCCCTCTGTGGCAGTTGATCAAAATGAGGTGGCTATGTACCAGTACACCGGTGGAACCACGGGCATCAGCAAAGGCGCCATGATAGGGCACCGGGGCATCCTGGCCAACACCTTGCAGATGAGGGCCTGGGCCATCCCCCTGAAGAAGGAGGAAGGTGAGGGCCTGGTGGTCATGGGAGTCATGCCCTTCTTTCATGTCTACGGGGTGATTGTGGTGATGCATTTCACTGTTCTCACCGGACAGACCATGGTTCTATTGCCCCGCTTCATAGTCAAGCAGGTGCTCAAGACAATCAACAAATACAAACCCTACTTCTTCCCCGGTGTGCCCACCATGTATGTAGCCATCAACAACTTCCCGCAGGTCGGCAAGTACAATCTGCGTTCCATCGAAGCTTGTGTCAGTGGTGCTGCCCCTCTGCCCGTCGAGGTACAACAGAAGTTCGAGGAGGTCACCGGCGGCAGGTTGGCAGAGGGCTATGGCCTGACTGAGGCGGCTGTGGTCACTCACTCTAACCCCATATTTGGCATGCGCAAAACAGGCAGCATAGGGGTGCCCTTCCCCGATGTGGAAGCCAGGATCATGGATGTTGAGACTGGAGAGAAGGAAATGCCGGTGGGAGAGGTAGGTGAGCTGGTGATCAGGGCTCCCCAGGTGATGAGGGGCTACTGGAACCGGCCTGAGGAGACTGCCATGGTGCTGCGCGACGGCTGGTTGTACACGGGAGATTTGGCCAAGATGGATCAGGACGGCTATTTCTTCATTGTGGACCGGAAGAAGGAGATGATCATCGCCGGCGGCTACAATATCTATCCTCGCGATATTGAGGAGGTGCTCTATGAGCACGAGAAGATCAAGGAAGCCGTCTGCTACGGTGTTCCTGATGCTTACCGGGGTGAGACGGTGAAGGTGTGCGTGGTGCTCAAGGAAGGGCAAACGGCTACCCCGGAGGAGATCACCGAGCACTGCCGGGCGAAGCTGGCCAAGTTCAAAGTGCCCAGGATAGTGGAGTTCAGGACCGAGCTACCCAAATCGCCCATAGGCAAGGTACTGCGTCGGGTGCTGGTGGAGGAAGAGAAGGCAAAGGCCAAATCCGGGAAGACTCAGGGAGGCTAGGTCCTGGCAGCCACTGTCGACGGGAGGCCACCAGGGCCTCCCCTACTAGATGCAGGTCCTTCGAGAGACAGCGCTCTGCTGATCCCTGAGGTGCCGTAGGCTGATCTGATGCTGGCATTATCTGCGGCCACGTTGTATCACCGATCGAGTCTCCTTGTCGGTTACCCAGCCAGATGACATGGCTGCTCTCGTGCCAGGCAGAATGCTATAATCGAGCTGGGTCTGGATTCCAGTCGGGACAAGTAACTCTCCATTTCCAAATCGCAGTGCTGGCAGGCCATAGGAGGATTACATGGCAGATCGGCTGAAGAGACGCCAAATCGATCGAAAGACGAGAGCAGAGGAAGCACTTCGGCGATCAGCAGAGAGACTCGCATCCATGATGGAAGACGCAAGCGAGCAAGTTCTTCGCATCGACAGGCGTGGCACAGTCACTGAGGTGAGCGAGACCGTGAAGGACATATTGGGCTATGAAGCACACGAGTTGGTTGGACAGAGTATTGCCAAGCTTGCCCTGGTAAGACCTGATGGCCTTCAGGAGATACGTCGGATGTTCGCCACGACACCGCAACAAGAGAGTGGGCTGTGGGCAGAAGTGGAAGCCGTTCGCAAGAATCGCACCACACTTGCGGCCATGTTGACAGTCAGGCCGAACAGGAACCTTCATAGATTGGAAGGGATCTTGTACGTTTTGAGAGCTGTCGCCGAGCGAGAGCGTGTGGAGAAGGAACTGCGAGCCAGCGAAGCGCACTACCGCCTCCTGGCTGACAATGTGACGGACATCATCTGGACTATGGAGAATAGAGATGGTAAATGGAGCTTCACTTACCTCAGTCCCTCAGTCAAGCGTGTGCTTGGCTTCACCTTGGAGGAGGCTGTGCAGATAATCCCAGCGAAGGGCATTACGCGAGCCTCATGGGAGGTTGCCGAGAAGATCGATGCAGAAAGACGGACCAAGGAAAACACAGGGAATACGACTGGTACCACTCCGCTCACGATTGAGGTGGAGATATACCGCAAGGATGGCTCAACAACCTGGGCAGAGACAGCGGTGACCCCATTATTGGACGCGGGAGGGAAAACGGAGGGACTGCTGGGAGTCACCCGCGACATCAGCGAACGCAAGAAGGCCGAAGAGAAACTGCAGGAGCTTTACAAGCAGGAGAAGGCGCTGCGTCAGCAGATCGAGAACGAGATGAACAGGAGGATAGAGTTCACCAG
>JBGOWL010000239.1:0-3289 GCA_041478585.1 Dehalococcoidia bacterium
AACTCAAAGTAGTCTTCTCGCCGGGACATGCCTCGCATCACATTGCTATCTTTGACAGCCTTACCCGGGGAGTCTTCTGCGGGGAAGCCCTCGGCATTATTCCTGATAACCTGCCCGACTTTCCCCTGCCTGCAGCAGTACCCCCATTCGAATTGCAGCTCTATTTGGAAACTATAGACATGCTGGCTCATCTTCATCCCAGTCTCCTCTTCTACTCACACTGTGGACCAAGGTGCAATGCCCAGAAGCTCATTCAGCAGGTGAAGGAGAATGCCGTTGTCTTTGGCCACATTGTTCAGAAAGCCCTTGAGGCAGGAGAGTCGGATCAGAAGATATGGGAACACCTCACAGATCACATCAAAGAGCGTTTCCCCGGAGCGGAGCTTCCTGTGCAATACCAGCTAGCCCTGTCGGGCTATACCTCCTATTTCCTCAAGAAACAGATCTACCACAGCATCCCGAAAGATGGGAAACTCGACGACGGCGTGTCTGGAACGAATGTCCCTGAACCCAACTAGAGAAGAACTCCATCTATAGCAAGACGCTGCAGTTCTTCCTCTGATATGCCCAGCAGGCAATGATAGACGTAGTTGTTATCCTGCCCCAGCATGGGAGCGGCTCTACCATATGCAGCCGGTGTATCACTGAGCTTGATCGGACTGCCATCGGACACTGTCTTGCCCATGGCCGAATGTTCCAACTCTATGAAGAAGTCCCTCGATCTCAGCTGTGGATCATGTGCCAGATCGGCAGCATTCTGCACTACCCCCGCCGCTATCCCCACCCCCTGAAGCAAGGCCATCACCTCCTCAGCAGGGTGCAGCTTCGTCCATCCCTCCACCGCTGCATTTAGCTCATCGGCATTCTGCCATCTGTCCAACTGACTGGCGAATCTGACCTCCATCGTCCAGGACGGACAACCTATTACTCTACAGAAGGCCCGCCACTCTTCATCGTTGAAGACGGCAATAGCACACCATCTATCCTCACCTTTGCAGCAATAAACACCGTGAGGCGCAGCAATCCGGTGCATAGGGAAGTTGCCCACCGGCAGGACGTCCTTGCCATTACACCCATATTCCAGGACTGCTGTTCCCAGCAAACTACACATAGTTTCTGTCTCAGACAGATCGATGTACTGTCCTTCCCCTGTTCTCTGCCGATGCTCCAGGGCTTGCAGTATGGCCAGCACCCCCATCAGGCCAGCAACGTGATCAGCATACGAGTAGCCCACACCCAGAGGAGGCTGTCCGGCAAATCCTGTCAGATGCGTAATTCCACTCAAGGCCTGAACTGTGGCTCCAAAGGCAACATAGTCTTGCCATGGCCCCGTTTGTCCCATACCGGACATACCGAGCATGATCATCTCGGGTTTTATCTTGCTCAGCACACCATAATCCAGCCCCCAATTCTTCATCACACGAGGGCTGAAATTCTCCACCACCACATCGCTGACCTGAACCAGCCTCTTTGCCAGATCAATACCCTCAGGCTTGGACAGGTTCAGGGTAACGCCCAACTTGTTGCGATTCCAATTGTTGAAATAGCCGCTTATATTGTGCTGAGGTCCTCCCATAGTCAGTTCAGACTGCACCTTGATCACCTCAGCCCCATGATCGGCCAGTACCCGCGTAGCGAAGGGACCGGCCAGCAGCCTACTAAAGTCGAGCACCCTCAAGTCTGACAAAGCCCCTGGCATCAGATGACTCCATCAGAAACCAGATCAGCTATCTCAGCCATCGAGAACCCAAGCTCTCCCCCGAATATCTCCTGATTATGCTCACCGATGAGTGGCGCCCGCCTCAAGATCCTCCACGGAGTGCGGCTGAGCCTGTAAGGAGCACCTGGATAGACGAAAGAATCGCCTTGCTCCGGATGAGCTACTTCTACGAAGAACCCTCGCTCCAGAAGCTGGGGGTTCTCACTCAGATTCCGTATGGAATTGACCGCCGCCCATGGGAGATGCATTAGTTGCCCCTGCTCCATCAACTCCCCAACTGTATGCTCTTTTGTCCACAACTCCAGAACCTCAATTATGTGCTCCACTTCTTTGTGTCTCAGTTCCGGATCACGCCACTTCTCATCCTTCAGATCTGCCGCCATTCCCTCGCTGTCCAACCATTCCACAAGGGTGTCCCACTCTCGGAACAGCGAGAGTAGTATGTAACCGTCCCTACAAGGGTATACCCGAAAGGCGTTGTCCCAATGTAGACTGCCCTGTCTCCTTGCTACTATCCCCTCGTAGAAGTAGCGGACATTGACATGCTCTACCACTCCGGCAAGACATTCATGCATAGAGATGTCCACAAGCTGCCCCCTGCCGCTATAGTGTCGAGAGTGTAAAGCCATCAAAGTACCGATTGCTCCGAAAATGGAAGCCACTAGGTAGGCCTGCTCACCATAAGGCTTGAGTGGCGGTGTATCAATATCACCGCAAACGTACATCTGGCCTCCAAGAGCCGAGGCAACCAGGTCGCAGGACAGATAGTCCCTGTAAGGCCCCATTTGCCCGAAGCTGCTGATGGAGGTCATAACAAGGCGAGCATTCTGTCTCCTCAGCTCATCATAGTCAAGGGAGAGATTCTTCAGATATCCTGGGCGGAAAGTCTCCAGCACTACATCTGCAGTACGAGCCAGGATCCTCAATGCATCTCGCCCCTTCCTGTTCTCGACATTCAACGTAATCCCCCGCTTGCTGGTGTTGTTGTACCAGAAGGAGAGGCTTCTCTCAGGATGAACCAAATCGTGCAAGAAGGGACCCGTTCTTCTGACATGGTCACCTCCTGGAGGTTCGATCTTGACCACATCGGCCCCCATATCAGCCAGGAGCTTGCCGCAAAAGGCCCCTTTTTCCCCGGATAGATCGAGAACCCGCAGGCCCTGTAGAGCAGATGGTCCCATCAACAAAGACACTGGAAACTCCTGGTTTTCGTCCAGATCTGATGGAAGTGTAGTCCTCCGGGTTGCCTGCCGCTCATTGTCTCCGGCACAGGCTAGAGACCGCTGCTGCCTCGCAACCGAGCTATAGCTGCCCCAATCCGTCCGAGGCACCTATCCTTACCCAAAACCGCCATTGTCTCGAAGAGAGGGGGAGAGGCAGTGCGCCCGGTGACCGCTACACGAATGAGCCCGAATAGCGATCCGGTTTTGAGGCCGAGTTCCTTCGTCAACGATCTGAGCACGCCTTCGAGCGCATTGTAGTCGAAAGGACAGTCCTCAAGCCGCTCCCAACACATCTTCAGTGAGGCAATGGCCTTCTCCTTATCCATCCCCTTGACGACCAGCGACT
>JBGOWL010000080.1:0-6807 GCA_041478585.1 Dehalococcoidia bacterium
ACAATGGGTTGCCAAATCTCGGTGGGCTTCAATTTAGTAATTTCGCTATGGAAATGTTCGACGGACCATAGTTTCTGCATAACTGAAAGATGAAAATACAGAAACTCGTCAAGGGACTGTATATCAGTTGAATTTGCCTGAACAATGGATTGGAGTCTCTCTTGATTGGTTGCTCCCATTGCACTGCCTCACCTACACAGGCCGTCCTGCTTCCCCTCTGAATTCTTTCCTCTGGATCCAGCGCGGCGGCTCATCAGGCATAAACAAGAGAACATCCACAGGCCCCCCGACATTCTTGGGACGTGCCTGGAAGCGCATGGTGTCAATGGTGGTCCTCACCGCATAGATAGCGAAGTCTATGGCGTCCTGAACGGTCATGGCATCCCAGATTATCGGTGGCTTTGGCTGAGCCTGTGTTGGCTGGAGAAGGGAGGCGATGACATCTGCCTGGCCGCCCCAGGTTGCTCCATAGACGATATTCTCCGTATTGTGGGCCAGATTCTGCCTCTGCACGGAGTCCTTCCCCACATGACAGAGGAAAACATAAGGGATGCTCTTCCTCTCGATTCTATTGTAGCCGGCCACATGAAAGGCTGTATCTGCCTGAGGGAAACTCTGTCTGAAGAAGTCGACCAGCTTGCGGGGTATTGAGTTGACATCGTCCTTGTCGTCAAGGACTTCCTCTGCGAACCTTTTTATGTGGCTTTCTATGCTTATCTTCCCCAGAAGAGACTCGCCAAAGGTGTTGATGCCCACCCTCTGAGTAGGCATCAGGAAGGTCTTGTAGGCGAAGTCGGAGCTGACCGTTTCTATCTTGGGCAGGGACTTTCCATCCGGGGTCTTGCCCTCGATAGTGATCGACTGCCGACTATCTGAAGCCATGACTATGCCGGTTGGCACGTACACAGTTATTACAAATGACATCTGGTTACCTCCCTTGTCTCAGTGTGCCCTACATTATACTCCATTGCTATCGTGGAGTACCGTAGCCATATGTGGCCTTCTTGTATGATTTCGTTGGCTGAACTATTGTCCAGCGGAGCGACTGGGGGAAAGGGTACCAGGTTCTGACTACAGGGATCACCGCATCTCCGCTTGACAACGAGGGGCCTGTGGGGTAGCATGCAGTTGCCACAGGTGATGAGACGATATGATCGCCTGTGAGATGCTGGGGAAAGGAGGAGCTGGGCCATGAGCGCTGAATCTCGTGAAAGAGAAGCCAGGTTCTTTCAGAGATTCAAGGAGGCAATGGCTAGGAGCAGGGGTCTGGCTAGAAATTGCCTCGCTTGAAAGTCCTGAAAGGGAAAGTAGTTGCCAGTTTGGCAACAAAGCAGTAGGCAATGAAAGGGACTCCGTTTGATTTCTTCGTCCAGTTTCATTTGACGGAAAGATGCAATCTGTCGTGCCGGCACTGTTACCAATCGGCATCAGTGTCGGAGATGAAGTATGAGGAAATCTGCGGGGCAATCACCGAACTAAAGCGAACAATTGCAGGCTGGGCGATAGACTACGATGTTGACATATCGCCCAGCCTTCATTTCACCGGCGGCGAGCCACTATTGCGACAGGACCTTTTTGAGGTGCTGGGTTATGCCCGGGGGTGCGGCTTCTCCATATCCCTGATGAGTAATGGGACGCTCATAGACAAAGCGATGGCCCGACGGCTAAGAGAGGTACAGGTGGCTGATGTACAGATCAGCCTTGACGGGCTTGAAGGCACGCATGACAGTCTGAGAGGGCAGGGCGCATATCGCCGCACTCTAGAGGGTATCAGAAAACTGGTGGCTGAAGAGATTGAGACCAACATCAATCTAACGGTTACCAGACGCAACATGGCCCAGACCGAGGGATTGATCGACGTAGCTGAAAAACTGGGAGCGAGTGGCATTGCTTTTTCACGCCTGGTCCCCTCTGGCAAGGGGAAGGCTCTTATGAATGAGGTGCTGACTCGTGAGGACATAGCCCGTCTCTATGATGAACTGCGCCGGCACAAGAACGGCAGCAAGATTGCGGTTACGTCCCGCGATCCTTTGGCCACCATAGCAGAGATGGATGGTCACATTCCTCAGACAGAGGTCCCTATGGGCGGGTGTGCTGCAGGCGTCTTCGGCGTGACCATTACCGCCGATGGCACTATAATGCCCTGCCGTCGTATGGATTTGCCCATTGGGAATATCAAACAGGACTCCTTCCGTGAGCTGTGGATAGAGTCACCCGTGCTGGAGTCACTGAGGACAAGGGAGGAATATCACAACGGCTGTGAATCGTGTTCCTACTGGCCGGTATGCCGGGGCTGCCGAGCAATAGCACTGGCCTTTGCCCGGGCTGAAGGCAGAGAGGACTACCTTGGCCCTGACCCTCAGTGTCCCTATCTTTGATTCTTGCCTTCGGTTTCTCCCAAATCATCCCTGGAGTGACAAGCCTCTTTCTGTAGAATCCTGGTCCTCGGCCCCGTCGCCTCTTTGATTCGGAGTGATTCAGCATCAATGAATTCAAGAGATCGAAGACCTACTCTTTGGCAATTCTTGAAGGAAGTCACCCCAAGACTCTATATACTGAGTTTCTGCCTGAATTCTGCCATCCTGGCCTTGTATTCCTGCAATCTCTGCGGAGACATTTCATCGGGCCATTCCGTATCTACTCCGTGGAAGGCCTCAATGACTGCCGAGCTTTTGGGGGCCAGCGCCACAACCTTAGGGGCACTGCCCTTATCCAGCTTTATTTTCGCGGTCATGAAGGCTGCCACAAATCCCTTTTCCTTCTTGATGACGCTCTTCCACACCGCAGGCGTGGCACTCAGGATGAAATCCGATTTCTTCTCGGCATCCTCCTTGCTGAGGAGTGTGCTATCGGGCTGCATCACCCCCTTCTCCAGATGGGTGGCGAAGTGGATATCCTTGTCCAAACCAAACTTGGGGTCTGCCAGGACCCGAAATGTGAGGAATATGTTCATTCCCTTGAACGTCTTGTTGGCATTGTCCGGGTCGGCACTGTAGTTGTTCCCTGCCTGGGCTACCCACTCTGGTGTTACATACGGCAACATTTCCCCTCCTTCTGCTTCAACACGATCCCCAGCTTCTGACCTAGTCTGCTTCGTCTCCAGGCTGACCTCCCGCTGTCCTTCCCTTCGTCTTGTTGAGGTCTTCCTCTCTCAATGCTCTCTTAAATATCTTCTCGGTCACTGTCAGAGGCAACTCATCCCGAAACTCAACAAACCTGGGAATGGCAAATTCGGGCATCTTATCCCTGCAGTAGGCAATAACATCCTCGGCCGTCAGGGTGCCTTTGAACTCGTCCCTCGGGGTGATGAAGGCCTTGATGATCTCACTGCCTGGATGTCTCGGATCAGGGATTCCCACTGCTGCGGCCATGGCTACTCCAGGGTGTCGGAACAGTATCTCGTCCACCTCCGTGGTGTAGACCTTGGCCCCTCCGACATTGGCCATATCCTTGATGCGGTCTTCCAGCACAAAGTAGCCATTCTCATCCATTCTGCCGAGGTCTCCAGTATGAAGCCAGCCGTTGTCCAGTCCGCTGCCTGGCCTTGGCCAGTATCCTTTCATGGTCTGGGGTCCACGCACCACTATCTCACCGCTCTCGCCTGCCCCCATCTCCTCGCCCGTGTCCGGGTTGACTATCATAGCCTCAGTGTCGGGAACCGGCACACCCACCCCCAGCGTCTCCTTGGTGACGAAGCCGGTGATCTTGGAGAAGCAGGAGATATTTACATGGGTGACGGGGCCGCATTCGGTCAAACCGTAGCCCTCGGTTATCGGCATTTGAATATCGGCTTTGATGGCATCGAATATCTCTCGCGGAAGCGGGGCTGCACCAGACAGGAACATCACTGGCAAGCGTCCGACTTTTCTTCTAGCCATCCTCATGAGCTGGGTGGGCACAACATAGATCAACAACGGGCGATTCTCCTGCATCAAGGTTATGGCCTGACGGATATTCCTGGGGTCGGCCACCAAGAGGTTTCGTAGTCCCAGGAAAACGCTAACCTGTGAGCCCAGTTGACCCCAGGCATGAAAAAGAGGTATGAGCGTTTCCGAAGCAGCCTTGCCCTTGATGCCGGGCCACAGGGGTTCGAGAGTCCATGCTGACTGCATGACGTTGCAGACCCTGTTGTAGTGGGTGATCATAACCCCCTTGGGGAGCCCGGTAGCTCCCCCAGTGAAGGCCAGATAGGCCAAATCTTCGAGCGGATTGATATCCACCTCAGGCGCAAGGGCTTCGTGCTCCGCCATAAGGTCTCTGAACTGGATTGCGCCGGGCACTTCCTTCCTGTCAGGCTCCTGGGCCGAATAGTCCATTGGTGAGGTGACAATGATGTTCTTCAGTCTGGTTTTGTCCTTGATGGGGGTGACCACATTGAGGGTTGCTTCAGAACAGACCAAGGTCTCTGCTCCTGACTGGCCTATTTCATGCTCGAGATCACGAGCTGTGTGCATGGTGCTGCAGGGGACCATGGCACCGCCAGTCTTGGAAACAGCGAAATCTGTCATGATGAACTGCGGGCAGTTGGGAAGGATAGTGACAACCTTGTCACCCTTTTTCACTCCCATACCGGCCAGGGCGTTGGCCAGTGTGTCGACATAGATCTTCAACTCGCTGTATTTGATCTTCCTGCCCAGATACTCCACCGCAATCTGGTTCGGATAGGCGCTGGCTGAATTCTCCAACAACTGATGCACAGGAACCTTTGGATAGGGTTCAAGAGTCTTCTTCAAATTGTATGGCCCGAGCTTGTAGTTCTTCAGCCAGGGCTTGTCGCTTCCCTTTATCTTATCTCCCATCGGCCGTCCCTTCCATGGTGTCTAGCTGCAGACTTCAAAACGAAGCTAACTACCCCATACATCAGCAATATATTCCTCCAACCCCAACTCCCTCAGCTTGTCAGGCGTTGGCTTGCCAGTGGCTTTGTCCCATCCACGGAGCTCGTAATACTTATCCAGCATGGCGGGCAGATTCTCGTTCACCTTGCCCTGGGCTGGGCCTTCGGGGAGGGGTTCCTCCAGCAAGCGAGGAGGTAAGGTGTCTTCAGCTCTGGACAGACCCTCTCTGACATTGAAGACCCGTGCCAGATTGTAGGCCGTCTCGCCAAGCCTCATCATGTCTTCGTAGGTGAAAGATCGGCCAAGGCAGTGCTCAACAAGCTTCACCCATTCCTCCGAAGCAACACACAGGCCCATGAACTTGCATGCTCCGAATGTGTCCAGGGCTGTGAGTACGTTCTCCAGATCTACGAGGATGTGAACCTCGTTGGGATCAGCCACCAGGGGGTCATTGATCTTGCTGTCCGGGATGACCAGAAAGGGGATATCCAGGAAGGTCGGGCCCTGGATGTAGGCGGTGATATGATCGCCCCCCCTGTTGGCGACGGCGTAGGCCAGTCCAGTGATCTGAACCGCTCTGGAATCATATGCCGGGAGTTCCAGACCCTTGACCTGCATGGCAAACCTCTCCGTCCCTCGCCCCAGCTTCTGGGACATGCGCTTTGTTCCCTCGGCCAGAAAATCGCCAAAACCCTCCCTCCTGGCTATTTTGTGAACCAGTTCGATCATAACCTCGGCGTTCCCGAATGCAACCTCCAGTCCGTCGGTATCCGCCTTGGTTAGAATGCCTTTTTCGTAGCATTCCATAGCGAAGGCTATGGATGCTCCGGCTGATATGGTATCGAATCCGTAATCGTTAGACAGGTAGTGGGCCATGGTGATGGCTTCCAAATCGTCAATCTGGCATTGACCGCCGAAGGTGCCAACGCTTTCATACTCAGGCCCCTCTCCCCCGAAGCCCTGGTATTTTCCTTTCCTGATGACCGATACCCTGGCACACTTCAGAGGGCAGGCGAAACATCCCTTGGACCGTACCAGGACTTTCTCACTGAGGGCCTGCGCATTTATTTCATCGAGGTTGGGGAAAACACCGGTCTGCCAGTTTCTGGTGGGGAATCCACCCTTGGCGTGCACCATATCAATGACGACGTTAGTGCCGAAGCTCTCCATGGCTACCTTGACCATGGATTGGTTGATGAGCTCAAACTGTTTCTTGGCTGTCTGAGAGAACCCCGGCCCATCTGCCAGTTTGATGGACTTCCTGCCGCGCACGGCGATGGCCTTCAGACGCTTTGCGCCCATCACGGCCCCGCCGCCACACCTCCCTGCTGCTCTGTGAAGGTCATTCATAATGCTGGCATACCGCACCAGGTTCTCACCGGCTATCCCAATGCATACCACCCCGAACTGCTCACCGAGTTCCTCTTTTATCAGCCTGGTTGTTTCGGACACGCTCTTGCCCCACAGGTGACTGGCATCTCTCAGTTGAGCCTTGTCCTCATCAATCACAAGGTAGACAGGCTCGGGCGAGATCCCCCGGAAGATTATCCCGTCAAAGCCTGTTTTCTTGAACTCCACACCCCAGAAGCCGGCCGAATTTGACTGTGCCCAGAGATCAGTCAGCGGTGACTTGAAAACCCAATTGAACCTGCCGGTGCTGGGAGCAATAGTTCCCGTAAGTGCCCCGGTCATGGCGATAAGCTCATTCTGGGGACCAAGTGGATCAGCCCCTTCGGGAACCTCGTGATAGAGATAATGCGTAGCCATGCCGGCCCCTGCCAGGTACTTGCCAAACAGATCCTGTGGTATCTCTTCTCTCGAGATCTTGGAACTGGAGAGGTCTACCCTCAAAATCTCTCCATGAGACCCGAACATGTTGCCTCCTCAGCATTTATTTGGTGTTGTGGCTGTCAGCGAGAACCGGTTCACTCCTTCACTTCTTTGGCGGCACAAGACTCATGGCATATTC
>JBGOWL010000021.1:0-12429 GCA_041478585.1 Dehalococcoidia bacterium
AGGTATCGTGCTGTCCAGACAAGAACCCAACCTGGCACCCTTGGACATCGTCACCTCAGCGGATGAAGAGGATCATCCTGTAGAAGTAAAGAGGTAGTAGCCATTCTGCCTCAGACTTCGACAGAACTCCCGGCATATCCCGGGGATCTCCCGCAGCACGACTGCATGTCTGCACATTCATCAGGCATCCCCGAAAATCCTCCGGCCGTGGCCATTTGTGTCATCGGTGAGAACGACCACCCATCCACACTGGATTCGATTACGAGCCTTTTGGCTCACCATATCGGGCCTTGTGTGTCTTGCGCAAAGGACTACCCAATGTGAAAATGTCCACATAGTGGAGTCAGTAGCAGCTCCGCAGATGGCTTGTGCCTCCGATTTTGGAAATGGGCAATATAGCAGCGAAGGTCACCAGAACAAGCGAACAGGATTTCAGACACCTTTTCGATGCCACGCTTGATGCCGCGGAGGTCATTGACGCCGAAACCGGCAGGATAGTACTGGTCAACCAAGCCGCAGCGAAGATTCTTGGGTTCGATTCTCCTGAGGACATGATCGGCATCAACCCACTGGACTATATTCCGGAGGAAGACCGGGGGTGGGTTGCTGGTATGATGGCCGAGTCCATGTTCGCAAAGGATCTGCATCAGCTTCTGGAATTGAGGGCTACGACCAGGAACGGCAGGAGATATGGGTCAGTGCTATGGGCGTGCGGACTGAATATCAGGGAAGGCTAGCGGGGGTCATTACCATGAGAGACGTGACTGACCGCAAGCAGACTGAGGAAAGACTGCAGGCATCGGAAGAGAAGAACCGTCTGCTGATAGAAAACGCCGCCGAGGGCATCTTCGTTATTCAGGATGGCTTCATAAGATTCGCCAACCCCAAACTCGCAGAGTTCGCCGCCTGTTCAGCAGAGGAACTCATATCAAGACCATTCATGGAATTCGTCCATCCTGATGATGGCCAAATGGTAGCAGAAAACTACGCCAAGAGACTCAAACAGGAGGACGCTCCACGTACCTATCAATTCAGGGCCATTGACAAGAAAGGAACCACAAAGTGGGCAGAGATAAGCGCAGTCCTATTCGATTGGGAGGGAAAACCTGCCGTTCTGGGTTTGCTTAATGATATTACCGAGCGCAAACAGGCAGAAGAGGCCATCCGTGAGAGCGAAAGACGCTACCGTTTGCTGGCTGAGAATTCGACCGACCTGATCTGGACCATGGACATGAGCCTCAGGCTTACCTTTGTCAGCCCTTCGGTTGAGCGCATGCGGGGATACAGCATCGAAGAGGCTATGCAAGCGACAGTGGAGGAAGCCTATACCCCGGCATCCGCCACTGTCATTTTGGGCATCGTCAAAGCGATGGCATCAAAGAAAAAAGGCGGGCAGAACGGCTCCACCAAGGTGATTGACCTGGAGATGAAATGCAAAGACGGCTCTACCATCTGGACCGAGACGACGATTTCCCTAGTACACACCTCTGATGGTCAACCCGATTGCATCCTGGGGGTCACTCGCGACATCACCCAGCGTAAACAGGCTGAAGGGCAACTCCAACAGAGCTACCGGAGTATGCAGAAAGTGCTCGAAGGCACTATCCAGGCAATAACCATGATGGTAGAAACAAGAGATCGCTACACCGCCGGCCACCAGCAGCGGGTGACTCAACTCGCCTGCGCTATAGCCCAGGAGTTGGGGCTTTCGAACAAGCAGATCCAGACGATCCGCATGGCCGGCCTTTTGCATGACCTCGGTAAAATATTCATTCCCATTGAAATCCTCAGCAAGCCGGGGCAGTTGAACGACATGGAATTCGCCATAATAAAAACCCACCCTAGGGCAGGCTACGACATACTGAAAAACATCGAGTTCCCCTGGCCAATTGCCGACATTGTGCTGCAACATCACGAAAGAATGAATGGATCAGGCTACCCATCAGGTCTTCGCGGCGAGGAGATCTTCATAGAGGCACGGATTCTGGCCGTTTCCGACGTTGTGGAAGCCGTGTCTTCGCACCGGCCCTACCGACCGGCCCTTAGCGTGGAAGCAGCTCTGAAGGAGATCGTTCAGAACAAGGATATTCTCTATGACTCCGATGTGGTGAATGCCTGCTTGAGGGTCTTCTGGGAGAAACATCTCTTTCTAGGAGAGGAATCGACGGCTGTGTCCGTACTCTCATAGTCATCTCTGGAGGTATTGACAGCGATAGAGCACTAACTATAGCATAGACCACTCCTGAATATTGCTATGGAGTAAGCAACCAGGCAATATGAATCTTCAGGGTGTGGAAAGGAGAATGAACTATGTATTGTAACAAGTGTGGAAAGGAGATACCCGACGGCCACAGGTTCTGCAGCACCTGCGGCACTCAGGTTGCCCGCCAGGCAACGAGGGGCGAAACCAAGGCCTCGGCGATGTTTGAACCATTGACGCAGGCAGTTAAACTCGATCCAGTGATGGCTATCATGTCTGTCGGATCTCTTCTGCTGCTCCTGGGGCCATTCTTGGCCTGGTGGAGTCGCCCTCATATACCTGCTACCCTGGGACTCGGGATGACTGGTGGACCGGTGGTACTGGCTGCGGGGGTACTCTTGCTGGCAGCCCTGGTTCTCTCGCGGACCGGAACCCCGGGAGCATGGGGGATAGTTATGATCCTGCTGAGCGCACTGGCGCTGGCACTGGTCTTTCAATCCATGTACGTCATCAACAACTACGACCTCGACCTCACCATCCGCGAGGGTGTCTATGTTTCCATGGTCGGTGCGCTGGTCGCAGGTTGCGGAGGTGGACTGGAGTACTATAACGCAAGTAAGAAATAGCCTATTCCCGAGTCAAACCTTAATGTGATCGTGATTTAGGGGGGTCAGAGATGTTCTGTCCGAAATGTGGTACAGAGAATGCTGAGGGCAGCAAGTTCTGCCAGACGTGTGGTTCTGTGGTCACTCCTGAACCCGCCAAGTCCACTGATACCAACACTGGCCTAGAGGCAAACGTCGCCGGGCTCCTCTGCTACGCAGTGGGCTGGATAACCGGGCTTGTAATGATCCTGCTGGAGAAGAAAAACGGCTTTGTCTGCTTTCATGCCATACAGTCCATAATCACCTTTGGGGCGATTACGTTTCTGTTTATTGTCTTGGGCATTCTTGACGGGCTGGATATTGTCGGGCGCCTGTTCTGGGCGCTTTCCATGGTAGCCTGGATACTGGCGGTTGTCCTCTGGATCGTGCTCATGGTTAAGGCCTATCAAGGAGAGAGGTACAAGCTCCCCGTGGTCGGCGATTTGGCCGAGAAGCATAGTTGAGACGAAGGTGCTGAATGCAGGTCAAGGCAAAGTCGGCAACGGCAGGGCTGTTGATTGGTATTCTGCTATCCGTCATGCTCCTGCAAGCAGGATGCGATCAGAAAACCAGTACTGATAGTAATCCGCCACCATCAGCAAACACCCTAACGGGAGTGAGCCTTTCCCCAAGGAGCTTTGAATCAGCCGATTTCACCGATTTCTTCCACAAGGCGAATGAAACAGGTGATGTTGTAAGCTGGGCAGGTGACTGGAATGAGCTTGCCAAAACAACCGATAGCGCCCCAAAGATAGTAGCTGAGCTGGCATCAACCTATGACTACGTGCCAATGATCGAATTGCAGTTCTTCACCCAGTCAAGCGGCCAACTCCTGAGACCTCTTGATGCAACAAACAAGTTGAGCTACAAGAACAGCGCCGTTGCCTTCGCCGGAAATCATCAGCCTAGATACCTTGGCCTTGGGATCGAGGTGAACATTCTCTACGAGAAATCACCTACAGACTTCGACGCCTTTGTCTCCTTCTATGCTGACGTTTATGATGCTGTGAAAGCCGTATCGCCGGATACCGAAGTCTTCACTGTATTCCAGCTGGAGAGAATGAAAGGCCTTAGCGGTGGATTGTTCGGTGGCGTGAATGATCCTAACAAAGCCCAGTGGTCTTTGTTAGATCGGTTCTCGAAGTCTGACATCATCGCCTTCAGCACATACCCGAACCTGGTTTATAAGAATCCAGAGGAAATCCCGGACGACTACTATTCTGAAATAAGGGCCCACACATCCAAGAGGATCGCCTTCACCGAGATCGGCTGGCATAGCAGCGACAGCCCGTCAGGCTGGGAAAGCAGCGAGACAGAACAGGCTCAATTCATCACGAAGTTCACCACCCTGACCGCGATGATGGATATGGAAATGGCCATCTGGAGTTTTATGTACGACCAGAACACTTTTGAACCCTTCAACAGCATGGGCCTCCGCCGGAGCGATGGGAGTCAAAGGCCTGCCTGGGATGAGTGGGTAGGATTAGGATAGGGAACATCTTATGACCAACAACGCGCCCTGCTGCAAAGTGACCGCCGAAGCTCTTTCAGGTTGGCGGCGGGGCTAAAGGGACGCGTGTAGGCTGGCAAGACTATCGGGATAGGCCTGATTGTAGTCAATCAACTTTCTAATAGCTGCGGCCGTCCCCCTCATAGATAGGAAGAGGGGCAAACCGAATTCCACACAAAGGCCGCGCAGCTCGGCCGATGATTGCCAGGTGTTGTCATTTGCCATGGAGTGAAGGACAACCGCGTGGGGCAGTTCGCATGCCCTGGCTGCCAGGACCATCGGACCAACGATGCAGTTCACCATAAGTTCGCTCAGTGGCATAGGGCTTACGTCAAAGCCGTGATGGAAGATAACCATATCCAGCCCTGGCCAATCCTTCAGCAGCCCGTTCACTCGAGCCCACTGCATACTGGGGCCCTTGGCCGCCTTCTCCCTCAGCAGTTCAGCAAATCGGCGGCTTCCCAGGTCACTCAAATACTCGAACCCCACCACTGTCGCCAGTGGGCTGACGTCGATCGGATTGCGGAGCATGCTGTTTGCCAGATCAATGAACTCCTTAAGACCCTCCCTGATCTCCCCGGGTATCGGGACAAGCCGCAGCCCTGCCCGCTCCAGCTCATCCGTGGCCATGACGCTGGCACCACCCCCATTCCCCACGGCACAGGTATTGAAACCCTGGGGAGGTTTGACCCGGAGCAGCGCCACCAGCATGTCCACCATCTCCTCAATGCTATATACCCGTATCGCCCCCGCCTGCATTAGAAGGCTATCCCAGACCACATCAGCTCCTGCCAGAGATCCTGTATGCGAAGCTGCAGCTCTTGATCCTCCTGCTGTGTAGCCTCCCTTTAAGACAACCGTTGGCTTCAAAGAGGCTGCCTTCGTCAACGCGTCCATCAGACGCCGACCATCCCTAGCTCCCTCGATATAGGCTGCAATGACCTTGGTCTCGGGGTCCTCAGCAAAATAGTCCAGCAGGTCGCTCTCATTGATGTCACAGGCATTACCGTAGCTGACAATCTTGCTGAAACGCAGTCCGCGAGCAACGGCATGCCGCACCATATAGGCGACATTCCCACCACTCTGGCACAGAAACCCTATCGGTCCCGGCTCCCTGGGGAAGTCCGGTATCAGACCTATCCTGCCACCAGGATAGTAGATGCCCAGGCAGTTGGGGCCGATAATACGGATGTTCCCCTGCCGCGCTATCTCCACTAATCTGTCTTGAAGTTCAGTGCGGTCTGGTTCGCCGGTCTCTGCATAGCCGGAGGCAAAGACGTGCACCACCTTGACCCCGATGTCCCGGCATTCCTCCATGATCTTTGGTGTGCAAGGGGCAGGAACAGAGATGACCACATAGTCCACCGCTCCTGGAATGTCCTTCAGGCTGCGGTAGATGGGTAAACCCGCCATCTCGCCGCCCTTCGGATTCACCAGATAAATCTGGCCAGGGTATCCACTCTCGAGCAGCGAATCCAGGTAGAGCCGCCTGATCCATATCTTGGGCAGGTCAGCCGATATACCGACAATGGCTACGGAGCGGGGATGAAACATATAGTCGAGGGGAGGTGGGGTGCGCTGGCTGTTGGGGTATGCTGCGGTGTTCAATCCTCTAAATTCCCACAGGGCATGCGTCTAATGGCGTTTGCAAGGCATCAGGCAGCGACAGTCTGACAGTCACTCTCGCAGCTTGACCATGCCATTGCAGGCTTGAATGATAGTCTATCCAAGGCCATGCTGTCAAAGCTAGATGTCTATTCAGTTGGATGAAGGCAGACCATGCTTCCGCTTCTCTGATCACATGAACTTGCCTATGACATGTAGAATCTCAGAATATCGTCGAGGTTGGCTGGCAGTCGTCTACTCGGCACTAGCCCCCGAAGTCATCGAATAGATCAACCATGCCAATGGTCTGACCATAGAGGAGATGGTAAAATAACCTCAGGAACTGGATAGCAGCCTAAGCGGGGCCCAAAATCAGTGAGACTAGTCTGAGGGGGAAGAGAATGAAGGTTCTGACTGTCTATCACACCATGACCGGGAACACAGAGAAGATCGCCAAAGCCATACACCAGGAACTCTCAAAGAGGCATGAGTCCTATCTGAAAAAGGTCGACGAAGTAGACCAACACCGTCTCTACTGGCACGAAGTGGGGTTCGTAGGCTCTCCATGCCACGGTGGCGACTTATCGGCTCCAGTCAAGAAATTCCTGAACAACTTGCCCGAATCACCGAAATTCAAATTGGCATTGTTCTTGACTCATTCTAGTCCGGATAGGTCCGAATTTGAGAATTGCTACACATCAGTTCAGGTCTTTGCCAAAGAGAAGAACATTCTCCTTCTGGGCTACTATGACTGCCAGGGACGTCTAGCGCCCGAGATTCAGCCCTATGTTAAGGAGGCGCGCAAGTTATCTGATGACGAGTGGACCAAGATAATGGACAGTATTGAACAGCGTCCCAATGTAGAGGACGTCGAGAAAGCCATGCAGTTCGCCCGTGAAATGCTATCGCGGGCGCAGAGGAAGAAGGGTCCGGGGAAGATCTCTGGTGCATGATTGATGGCTGAGTGGCACATACAGTGAAGGAGGTGGGCCCATGGCTGTGGGGAATGTGAGTAGGAATATCAGAAAACGTTTGGTCGGTGTGCTTAAGGGGGCTGTAGATGTGGCCGGAAGCACCATGGAGCTGACGCGTGCAGCAACCGCACGGTACCTGCGCGCCAGTACATCTCGAAGGGACAAAGCATCGCGATGGATAGAAGATGTGGTAGAGGAGACTGTCATCGGTGCCATGAGAGGAGGCAGCGATGCAGGCAAAGATCTTCCTTCAGTGGCAAAAGCTGCGGTTATAGGGGCCATAGAAGGAGTGAGCAAGGTAACAAACGTGACGGATGCCGTCCTCAGTAACGCCACTAGAGCGGCTGTGAAAGGTGCTGAGGAGTTGGGCGGCGATGTAGTCGAGGTAGCCAGAAGAGCTGTGGAGGGGGCAGTGGAAGCCGGCCAGCGAGTGGGCTTCGACCCCGAGAAGGCTGCCCGTGCTGCTGCTATGGGTGCAACGGAGGGAACTGAGGAGTTGGATGAGACAGTAGCAGACGCTGTTGCCAAGTCTATTGCTGGAACGATCTCAGGTATGCGTGGGATACTAGAAATGGCCTTCAAAAAGCCGCCGGTCCTGATAGTAGGTGGCAACCGCAGCGACGCTCAAAACCTGGGGCAGTCGTTGAATCGTGAAGGATATAAGACAAACACTGCCAGTAGTCTGGCAGAATTGGATGACATCGTCCGGAGCGGAGAAAGGATCAGGCTGGTTCTGCTGGACATCTCAGGCCTCAACAAAACCGTCTGGCAGCACTGCGAACAACTGCGGAAGGCCAGGATACCCTTTGTGGTTATTGCGCCGCAGCGCAGCCCAGCGGTTAAGCAGGAGAGCATAAGATACGGCGCTAGAGGCGTCCTGGTCAAACCTATCAGCGCAAAGGAACTCGCTGAACATATACGGGCGGTAATCGGTAGTTAGCATGACGCTGCATTCGCTCAAATCTCGAAACCCCGAGGCCGGTGACGACGAGACTGCAGGGTTACACAGTAGTAAGAGGTGATATGTAATGCCAAAGCGAAGAGTGATACCATCAACATCCTCCGACGATCACCTTTGGTATAAGGATGCCATCATATATGAGCTGCACATCCGCGCCTTCTCGGATAGCGATGGAGATGGAGTCGGTGATATTCGAGGGCTGATTGAGAAACTGGACTATCTGCACGACCTTGGCATAACCACCATCTGGTTGCTCCCATTCTATCCATCACCTCTCAAAGACGATGGCTACGACATTTCGGACTACACTGATATCCTGCCTGTCTACGGGACCATGACCGAGTTCAAGAACCTGGTCGAAGAGGCACACGACCATGGACTGCGCGTTATTACGGAGATGGTAATCAACCATACGTCAGACCAGCATCCCTGGTTCCAGCGGGCCCGGCGCGCCTCACCAACGAGTCGGTGGCGCGATTTCTACGTCTGGAGTGACAATACCGACAAGTACCAGGATGCACGCATCATCTTCAAGGATTCTGAGTATTCCAACTGGGCTTGGGACAACAGTGCCAAGGCCTACTACTGGCATCGGTTCTATTCACATCAGCCTGACCTGAACTATGACAACCATCTTGTTCGGAGGGCTGTCCTTCGGGTAGTGGATTTTTGGCTGAAACTGGGTGTTGATGGCCTTCGAGTTGATGCCGTACCCTATCTGTATGAACGCGAAGGTACCAACTGCGAGAACCTGCCTGAAACACATGCCTTTCTTAAAGAGTTGCGACAGCATATTGACGAGAAGTTCAGGAACCGCATGCTTCTGGCAGAAGCCAACCAGTGGCCTGAGGATGCGGCAGCCTACTTCGGCCATGGGGATGAATCCAACATGGCGTTCCACTTCCCACTGATGCCACGTATGTTCATGTCCATTCGAATGGAGGATCGCTTCCCCATCGTCGACATCCTGCAGCAGACACCACCCGTGCCGGAGAGTTGCCAATGGGCTCTCTTCCTTCGCAATCATGATGAACTTACCCTGGAGATGGTCACCGATGAGGAGCGCGACTACATGTACCGGGTGTACGCAGCTGATCCCACAGCCCGGCTGAACCTGGGTATCAGGCGTCGCTTAGCCCCACTCCTCAACAACGATCGACGGAAGATCGAACTGATGAAAGCCCTGCTGTTCTCGTTGCCTGGAACCCCGGTGATCTACTACGGAGATGAGATAGGCATGGGTGACAACTTTTATCTTGGCGACCGCAACGGGGTGCGTACACCAATGCAGTGGAGCCCTGACCGGAACGCCGGGTTCTCTCAAGCGAATCCCCAGAAGCTGTATCTCCCGCCGATAATTGACCCTGAGTATCACTATGAGACCATCAACGTGGAGACACAGCAGAACAACCCTGATTCTTTCCTCTGGTGGCTGAAAAGGCTTATTGCCCTGAGAAAACGCTACAAGGCCTTTGGACGAGGCAGCCTCGAATTTCTTCATCCCGACAACCGCAGGGTGCTAGCCTTCATACGCCGATACCAGGACGAGTTGCTCCTGATTGTGGCAAACCTGTCACATATGGCCCAACAGGTACACCTTGACCTCAGCGACTTCAAAGACAAAGTACCCATGGAACTCTTCGGTCGGACGGAATTCAGCCCCATTTCTGGTGACAGATACAGTCTTACTCTCGCTCCTTATGGATTCTTCTGGTTCTCTCTGGAACCAGAAGCCGTCACGACGGTGCGTCAGCAAGCGCTGCCGCTGGAAGAGGCGGTAGTGGCGCCTCCCACAATATGGAAAGAGGAGTACTTGACCAACCCGGAAAACTGGTATGTTGTGGAGGATTTGTTGACCAAATCCATCGTCGGACGTCGCTGGTTTCGCGGCAAAGCGCGGCCCATCCTGTCATCAGAGATCGAAGATGTCATCCCTATGCATTCTGGAGATCTTTCAGCATACCTGATCCTCCTCAGAATCGACTACAAGGAGGGGGAGAGCGAGTTATACACGGCGACCGTGGCTGCCGACTCAGAGAGTAGAGTAGAGGCGCTATTGAGACAGTATCCCCAGGCGCTTGTCGCCTATCTGGAGTCATACGGCGGGCACGACGGCACCAAGAGAGTGCTCTATGATGCCATGATCGACGAAAGGTTCTGCAGTAGTCTGGTTGAAGCCGTAACGAAGCGCCGCCGTACAAAGGGTGAACGTGGCCAGATTGTATCCTTGCGGGGCCGTGCCTTCAAGGATGTTGGGCGCGTAGCTGACGCCGAGCTGAGGCCGGTGATCATCAAGTCAGACCAAACTAACACATCAGCAATATATGGCAAGCGTCTTATCCTCAAGCTTTTTCGCCGGATCGAATCTGGCCTCAACCCAGAAATAGAGATCGGGCGTTTCCTGACAGAGAAGACAGGCTTCCAACACACCGCTCCTTTTGTCGGGGCCCTGCAATACCGGCGGAAAGGCATCAGGCCGATGAGCCTGGCCATACTGAGTGGTCTGGTTCCCAACGAAGGAGATGCCTGGCAGTACACCCTGGACTCCCTTGAGCGGTTCTTCAAACGTGCCCTGACACATCCCACGGTACAGGTACCGCCGGTCCCCTATGGATCGCCGACATTCCTGGGGGGTGAAGCTCCCCAGTTGGCCCAGGAGACAATCGGAGCCTATTTGTCATCGGCGCAACTCCTGGCACAGCGCACCGCTGAACTCCACATATCATTGGCATCAGTCCCCGATGATCCAGAATTTGCGCCGGAGCCCTTCTCCATGACGTACCAGAAGTCCGTCTATCACTCCATGAGAAGCCTGACTGGACAGAATCTTGATCTCCTGGAGCAAAGCTTGAACGGCTTGCCGGATGAGACGAAGGAAGATGCCCGGACAGTATTGAACCTGCAGGGGGATATCATCGAGCAATTTGAACCTCTGCGCAGTCGCAAGTTCAACGCGGCACGCATCCGGTGCCACGGTGACTACCACCTGGGACAAGTGCTCTACACAGGCAGAGACTTCGCCATAATTGACTTCGAGGGCGAGCCAGCACGACCGCTCAGCGAGCGCAGGTTGAAACGCAGTCCACTGAGAGACGTGGCCGGCATGGTGCGATCTTTTGACTACGCTGCACACTCAGCAGCCGTGCTCTACTCGGCCTCTAAGGCCAGTCAGGATGATTTCCTGCTGCTGGAACGGTGGGGAAGATTCTGGTACACCTGGGTTTCAGCGGTTTTCCTTTCATCCTATCTGGAGACCGTCAAAGATGCGCATTTGCTGCCTGAAGACCGGGACGATGTGACCGTACTTCTAAACGCCTGTCTCTTGGAGAAAGCTGTCTACGAGATCGGCTACGAACTCAACAATCGTCCGGCCTGGCTTAGAGTGCCGATAAGAGGCATATTGCAGTTGCTGGAGAAATAGGCAGACTGAGACTGAATCAATCCCCAACGGTCAGGATCGTCGGCCAAACATACAGCCGCAGAACGTCAAGGCATTATGTGCTCGCAGAGAATTCACGCAGTCTCTCTATCTGGAATGCTCCGTACGCCTGGATGAACATGCACAGAATGGCTGAATAGACCACGATTTTCTGACCGGTAGCCTGGATTCTCACACCACTGCTAGTGTCCGGATCCGGACCGGCGAACAACAGCCAGAGGTAGACAGCCAGTATGAGGGCAAACCCAAGGTAGACGAAGGCATACCTGTTCGGATAGTTTCTGTTCTTGAAGATGGCAATGGAATAGCATACTGCCACCAGCAAAAAGGAACTGAATGCCACATCGACAAAAAGGCGGTGCAGTGTCTGGTTGACATCCGCTGGTACAGATGCGATGCCGATATATGAGAGGGCAGATACTACCCCTACAATCGAGCCAATGGTGCTCAGGCGGCTGATAGTGCTTGTCTGCCTGAAGTGGTGAGGTATTGCCACAAAGAACAGCAAGAGGGCAACTCCCCCCAGAGACAGAGCGATCACAAAGAGAATCATTGATGGTGTGTTTGAATCCCCAGAATGCGCTGTGGTTCGGCCCAGATCTGAGAAGAAGTTGTTCCAGAATGAATAACCAATTGTGCTGTTGTCAGAATGTGTTCCTCCTGGGTACGGAAACATGGCTGCAGTAGTAAGGACAATGAACTGCACGCAGCCAATCACAGCCAGGAGGAATACTGTACTTCTCCAACTGCGGGTATTCCTGTCCATCCGTTCACTGCTCTAGGCAAATAGTCAAACAAAACAGCCCGGGACCCGAAGGTCGATCTTCGGCAGATCGGCCTAGCTTCACGTGGGATCACCAGCGAAGTTATCCTTAGACAAAATCGTAGGCGACACCGCCGATTCTACATGCTTTCGCCAAAGACATCAATACGTACCTGGGGAGACTCAATTGATGTGGATGCACGAACTGGTGCCCTCTTTAATGTTCCCCGCCTAGAGAGTCCTTGCCATTGCGCAATTGACTGCGCCGTCGAGTTCTCCCTAGTAGTGCCGTGCCTCCCTCCGCGCTCTCATTCGTATCGCCAGCAGATTCCA
>JBGOWL010000260.1:0-2964 GCA_041478585.1 Dehalococcoidia bacterium
CAGTGCCGGGACTGTGGCTTTGCTTTGAAATGCCATCGGTGTGATCTGGCGCTGACTTATCATGGGGTGGAGGATATGCTGGTATGTCACCACTGTGGCCACAAAAAGCCGGTACCCGCGATCTGTCCTAGCTGCCTGAGCAGGCGAATCAAGTTCCTCGGCCTTGGTACCCAGCGGGTGGAGGAGGAGGTATCCCGAGCTTTCCCTGAGGCGAGACTACTACGCTGGGATCGGGATGTAACCAGAGGGAAAAACGCTCACGAGAGGATACTGAAGTCCTTCCTGGCGCACGAGGCGGATATTCTCATTGGGACACAGATGATCGCCAAGGGATTGGATCTGCCTCTGGTGACGCTGGTGGGGATACTCTCTGCTGACACCGTACTTCACCTTCCTGACATTCGCGCTTGCGAGCGCACCTTTCAGCTTCTGAGCCAGGTGGCAGGGAGGGCTGGTCGCGGCTCCAGTCCAGGACGAGTTGTGGTGCAGACATATACCCCTGAACACTATGCAGTAGCCTGGGGAGCAAAGCATGACTATATCTCCTTCTATAGTCAGGAGATCGACTACCGTCGCCAGCTAAAGAATCCTCCCTTCAATCGGTTGGTTTCCCTTGTCTACACACACAGCAATGCCGAGGCATGTCGGCGTGGGGCTGAGAGAATGCATCAGCAACTGGTGGAGAGGAGGGCTTCCGGAGGCATGGACATAGCCCTGATCGGCCCTTCCCCGATGTTCTTCGGAAGGGTGCGTGGCCGATTTCGATGGCAGATCATCCTGCGAGGCTCCGACCCCAGTCGTCTCATGAGCGATCTGTCTTTGCCCCAGGGCTGGGTGGTTGATGTGGACCCGATCAACCTGTTGTGAAGGTATCCCGGGCATGCTGCGTGATCGTGTGGGTTGTGTTGGGACCTGCAATGGACGGTTGAAGGCTACTTTCCCTTTCAGAGGTATTTGCGGCTGCGATTTCACAGGTCTATAATTTTCGTATAGCTACGTAGTCTCCCCTGGAGGTTTTTGAATGGCCGTACTGTCCATCTGTTGTGCACCGGATCCGGTGCTGCGCCGAAGAGCTAAGCGGGTTAGTAGCCTTGATGGCTCTATACAGAAACTGATAGATGATATGATAGAGACCATGCCGGCCGCCTCTGGCGTGGGGTTGGCAGCGCCCCAGGTGGGAGTCTCTCTGCGTATCGCTGTGATCGGCCTTACGGATGAAGATCCCATCGTAATGGTCAATCCGGAGATAGTCAAAAGGTCGGGCGAACGCACTGTAGTGGAGGGGTGCCTCAGCGTACCCGGATACCGGGGGGAGATCAGGCGCTCTGTTTCTGTGACCGTGAAGGCTCGTGATCGCAAGGGGAAGGAGTTTAGAGTCAAGGGAACAGAACTCCTGGCTCAGGCACTGGAGCATGAACTGGATCATCTCAATGGGGTGCTCTATCTGGATCACCTTGAAAGCCCGGATATGCTGTATGAGACCGAAGGTGAGGAAGAGCAGGGCTTGTGACCAGGATCTCGTTGGGGTTAGAAGAGCCTTTTGTACTGCGGAAGGTGACCGACTTCCTAGCCCAGGAGGGCATCAGTGCTTATCTTGTTGGCGGGTACATCCGCGACATGCTCCTGGGTCGCTCTACCAGGGATATCGACATTGCTGTGGCCACAGCGGCTCCGGAGGTGGGGCGGAAGCTGGCGGATACCCTGTGCGGCAAGTATGTGCTGCTGGATGAGGCCAAGGGAATAGCCAGGGTGATATTGGCAGAAGGCGATCCAGAGGAAGGCATCCAGTGGCACTTCGATCTCTCAACTATCCGCGGGAGTATCGAAACAGACCTTTCCCGCCGCGACTTCACCGTGGATGCCATGGCGGTTGATTTAAGAGAATCGGTAAAGGAACGATCTGCCCTGTTGATCGATCCCTTTCAAGGTAGGGAGGATCTGGTTAAGCGTCTTCTCAGGGTGGTAAGTGGTACTGTCTTTGAGGACGACCCAGCCCGCCTGATACGGGCGGTGAGGCTGGCCGCAGAATACGGCTTAGTGCTGGAAGACGAGAGCGAAGTCCTGTTGAAGAAACAGAGCCAGCTTATCCGACAGGTTGCCGGTGAGCGTGTGAAGCAGGAACTCTGCCTCATACTCGCTGTCCAGAACTCGGCCCAGTTTCTGTCCTACCTGGATAGACTTGGGCTACTGACGATTATTGTGCCTGAGCTAGCTGCTACCAAAGGGGTGGAGCAGCCCAGGGAACATTTCTGGGATGTATTTCACCACTCGATAGAAACGGTGGCTGCTCTGGAACGTCTGCTCAACAGATGCGGAGAGGGTGACGTTCTGGCCTGTGTTCCCCACCGACTATATGCTGGTGACCATTTTGAAGAGGAGATCAGCCGCGGCCTGCCCAGGTCTGCTCTGGGAAAGCTGGCGGCACTTCTTCACGATATCGCCAAGCCACAGACAAAGACCATGGAAGCGGATGGCAGAGCCCGCTTCTTCGGACATACCAAGGAGGGGGCAATGGTGGCTGGGGATATCCTTCGGAGGCTCAGGTTCGGTACGCGAGAGATACGGATGGTGCAGAAGATGATAGAGGCCCATCTTCGACTGTGGCAGATGGGTGGAGAAGAGGGAATACCCAGCCGAAGAGCCATCTATCGCTACTTTCGTGACACAGGCGACGTGGGTATTGATATCATCTTTCTCAGCCTGGCCGATTTTCTGGCCACTCAGGGGCCGAATGTTGACGAGGAGGAATGGCGGCAGCATTGCCGCTTGGTGGACTATGTTTTGACTCAGCGGGAGGAAAAGAAGAGCATAGTGTCTCCGCCCAAGCTGATTGATGGACATGACCTGATGAATATCTTTGGTTTGAAGCCCGGCCCGAAGGTAGGGGAGATTCTTGGCGCGGTGGGTGAAGCCCAGGGGGCGGGTGAGATTGGCACCAGGGAAGAAGCTCTGACCTTTGTCCAA
>JBGOWL010000247.1:0-3184 GCA_041478585.1 Dehalococcoidia bacterium
AAGGCTGTGGCTACAGCGAACTCTATCACAAGGACACCTCGACGTTCATATGAATCATCCATAGGTGGGCAAGAGATGTCCACCCTTGCTGTTTGTCATGCAATCCTCACCCCACCGGCGCCTTGTAGAACTTCAGGCTGTCCGCTTTCTATCCAAGCTGAGGTTGGGTGGTATAATGGCGCCAAGGAATGGTTCTATGTAGCCATTCCAGCAGGAGTATAAACATAGGAGGTAAGGGGATGATTGAGTCGATGATTGCCAAACGGATGATGCGCTCCAGTTTCGACATCATGAGCCAGGATCACATCGATACGGATGCCTTCCTCAAACAGTGGGCTGATGATGCTGTCTGGGATGGTACTTCGGAACTTGGTGTTGGACAGACTATCAAAGGTAAGAAGGCTATAGCAGACTGGTTCCATAGATGGGAGCAGGAATTTCCTAAGAGGAAGCTAGTTGCAAAGAATGTCTGCATGAGTGGCACGTGTCTGCCAAGCCCAAACATGGTTGTCATGGTTGACTGGACTTGTTGGGAAACCGACAAGCAGGGGCGAGAGTACAAGTATGACGGTGTTACTGTTATCCACATGAGGAACATGAAGGCTGTTAGGGTTACAGAGCATATATCTTTCGCAGGCCTTCCTCCGATCTCATCCCTGATAAAGCCAACGGGAAAAGTACAAGCGTAAAGGAGGTAAGCGACATGACGACCAAGCTGGAGAAGATGTATCGAGACTATTGCCAAGCCTGGAGCACACATGAGGTCGAGAAGATTCTCTCCTATCACACGGATGACACCGTCTACGAGGACACGGTGGCAGCAAGAGTGATGCATGGCAAAGCCGAGCTGCGCACATTCATCACGGAGACATTCACTGCCGTCCCCGATTTCAAGATCGACCGCAAGGCGTTCTTCGTCAGCGGGGAGTGGGCCGGTGCTGAATGGGTCATGAGTGGCACTTTCAAGGGTGAGGGATTTGGCCTGAAGCCCACAGGCAAGAGTTTCTCCGTGCGGGGTGCTACCATAATCGAACTGCGGGGCGACAAGATGAAACGAAATACCGACTACTACGATGGCGTCACATTCCTCCGACAGATTGGGCTCATGCCCTGAATGTGGCCGACATAGGCTGCAGCACTGTCACTCACTAGGGGTGTGGGTATCTGATCATCGCAATCCCTCTTAGAACCTCAGTCTATCCCCCTTTCTATCCAAGCTGAGGTTGGGCTGGTATAATCCGTCCTAGCGCGCGACTAGCCATTCACTCGTTATGCCCAAGAAACTCACGATTCAGTCAATGCATCAGCTCACCGAGAGCCACGGCGGCAGATGTCTGTCGAAAATCTATGTCAATGCGCATTCTAAGCTGACCTGGCAGTGTGCCAAGGGTCACAGATGGATGGCAATACAAAACAACGTCCAGAAAGGACACTGGTGTCCCAGGTGCGCTGGAAGCGGCGAAAGACTGTCAATACAACAGATGCATGAGTTGGCTGAGAGCCGAGGGGGGAAGTGCCTCTCGGACGTCTATGTTAATGTGCGGTCAAAGCTGTTGTGGCAGTGTGCCAAGGGTCACAGGTGGGAGACAACTCCCGACATAGCAAAGCAAGGTCATTGGTGCCCGAAGTGCCGTGTGCACCACAGGCTGACCCTGGAGGATATGAAGGAGACTGCCGCTTCCCGAGGCGGGCTGTGCCTGTCGGACGAGTACGTCAACTCCAGCACGCACCTGATTTGGCAATGCAGGGAAGGCCACCAGTGGAGGGCCACCCCAAACAGTGTAAGGATGGGGACTTGGTGTCCAGCCTGCTACCTTGAAAGTACCGGACGGCGACGACATGGTAGCCTTGTTGAAGTTGAGACTGGAGGGACGAAAGGCCAATGAACAAGTATGAAGTAGCCATAATCGGTGGCGGCCCCGCCGGGCTCACCGCTGGCCTGTACACTTCTCGGATGGGGCTCAGAAGCCTCCTGATAGAGCGAGGCCTTTTCGGCGGCCAGATGGTCAACGCCACGCTGATAGAGAACTACCCCGGCTTTCCCAAAGGCATCTCCGGCCTCGACCTGGCCTCTCTGATGCATGAACAAGCCGTCAAATACGGGCTGAAGATCACCACCGCTGACGTAACCACTATTCAAGCCGGTCAACCACACCGTGTGGTGACCACCGATGGGACTTTCGAAGCCGGAGCAGTGATAATTGCCACCGGATCGCAGTACCGCAAGCTGGATGTACCCGGCGAGGAGAGACTCATTGGGCGGGGAATCTCATATTGCGCCACCTGCGACGGACCCCTCTTCGCCGACGAGCAGGTGGCCGTAATCGGCGGAGGTGACACCGCCATCACCGATGCCTTGGAGTTGACCCAGCACGCCGCCAAGGTCTCCCTGATCCATCGGCGAGACCAGCTCCGGGCCAGCCAAGTGCTGCAACAGAGGGCCTTCGACAATCCCAAGATGGGGTTCATCTGGGATACTGTGGTCGAAGAAGTCATGGGTGACCAGATGGTCCAGGGGCTGAAGCTCCGCAATGTGAAGACCGGCCAACAATCCACGCTGGAGGTGGCAGGCGTATTCGTGGCCGTGGGCCTGATACCCAACAGCCAGCCATTTGCCGGCCTTGTCACGATGACTGAAACCGGCCATGTTATCGCCGACGAGCTACTGGCCACATCCGTGCCAGGCATCTTCGCTGCCGGCGACATCCGGAGGAATTCGCCCCGTTCAGATAGCCGCCGCCGTGGGTGATGGCGCTACGGCCGCGCTATCTGCCTTCAAGTATCTCCGGGGCTAAGACCTCATAACCTCTCTCTTCATCCCCACCTTCCCGGCACCCCCTTTGTATCCAAGCTGAGGTTGGGTGGTAGAATGGCGGCGAAGAATGATTCCCTATTCAGGAACTCTCCCGGCATCAACTTCGTCATATAAGGTGTCTGGGTAATGTCGGGATTGCTAACGGTAGTGGAGGAGGGATGTCATGTTGAGGGTATTGAACCTGATCTTGGTGTGTTGCGTCTGCCTTGGACTCGTTGCCTGTGCAGGGACTCCCGTTTCGCCTGAGCTCACACTGGCTGAAGGGAAGCTTGTTGAGTCCGACAACGCATTTGGCCTGAAGGTGTTTCAGCAGATCGTTGCGCAGGATGGCAACAGCAATGTCTTCATCTCACCCCTCAGTGTGGCTAT
>JBGOWL010000054.1:0-7853 GCA_041478585.1 Dehalococcoidia bacterium
CAGTTTACCAAGGATGAGTCCTGCGGCAAGTGTCTTCCCTGCCGCGCTGGCATTCCCACAATGCTCGAGATTCTAAACAAGATCACCCGGGGCGAAGGTGCCCTGGAAGACCTGGCTGTCCTCCAGGAACTGGCCGAGATGGTGGGCTCCGCATCTCTATGCGGCCTGGGGCAGACCGCCCCCAACCCGGTACTCAGCACCATCCGTCATTTCCGCGAGGAATATGAGGCACACATCATTGACAGGAAGTGCCCTGCGGCTGTCTGCGCTGGTCTATTCAGGGCACCATGCCAACACACCTGTCCCATAGGCCAGGATGTTCCTGGATATGTGGCCTTCATCAAAGAAGGGAAATTCGAGGATGCCTACCGTGTCATCAAGCAGAGGAATCCTTTCCCATCCATTTGCGGCCGGGTTTGCCATCATCCGTGTGAGAGCAAATGTCGTCGGGGTCAAATAGATGATCCGGTAGCCATCAGACAGCTCAAGAGATTCGCTGCCGACTGGGCTTATGAACATGGTTACGAATACGTACCACCAGTCAAGGCTAAGAAGGATGGGAAGATAGCTGTCATTGGTGCAGGCCCCGCGGGTCTCTCTGCTGCCCACGACCTCGCTGTCGAAGGATACCAGGTCACCGTATTTGAGGCACTTCCCGTGGCCGGCGGCATGCTTGCCGTAGGCATCCCCGAGTACCGCCTGCCAAAGGCACTACTTAACAGAGAAATCCAGGCTATCGAGAAACTGGGGGTCAACATAAAGCTCAACACGCCAATTGATGACGCGAAATCGCTGTACAACGACGGGTACAAGGCTGTCTACATCGCTGTCGGCGCTCACAGCGGCGACAAGATGAGAATACCTGGAGAGGAACTGGAAGGTGTCTATGATGCGGTAGAGTTCTTGCGCGATGCCAACCTGGGACGCCAGGTTAAGGTAGGAAAGAAAGTGGCAGTGGTAGGTGGTGGCAACACCGCAACCGACTCAGCACGAGTAGCACTCAGGATAGGCGCCGAAGAGGTGCACATGTTCTACAGGCGAGAGAAGAAGGATATGCCGGCCATAAGGGAAGAGATAGGAGCCATAGAGGAGGAAGGCATCCATCTCCATCTGCTTGCAGCTCCTACCAAGGTGCTGGGCCGCAATGGCAAGGTCGCAGGATTGGAGTTGGTGCGCATGAAGCTCGGAGAATTCGATAGGAGCGGCAGAAGAACGCCTAGTGCCACTGATGGATCGGAATATGTCTTCGACTGCGACACGATCATTGAAGCCATAGGGCAAAGGCCAGCCACCTCCTTTCTTGGGGGAGATGGCGTCAAGATAGGCAGAGGAGGCACCGTGGTGGCTGACGGACGCACGCTGGCTACGGATCGGCCCGGGGTATTCGCCGGCGGCGATGCGGTAAGCGGACCTCAGACGGTTACAGAAGCCATAGCTGCCGGGCAAAGGGCTGCTTCTTCCATCAAGAGATACCTCCAGGGTAGTAAGCTGGGCCCAAGAGTCGAACGTGAGGATTTCGAGACTTTCAAGCTGCCCCCGCCAGAAGAAGTCAAAGAGATCAAGGAAAAGGCCAGGACAGACATCAAGGAGCTTCCTGCCAGAAAGAGAACGAGTTCTTTTGAAGAAGTAACCAAAGGTTATACCCCTCGCGAGGCAGCGGATGAAGCCACCAGGTGTCTCAGATGTGACGCAGAAGCTGGAGGATGACAAATGAAGCAGATAACGCTCAATATCGATGGTAAGCAAGTCAATGGCACAGACGGAGATACTGTTCTCGATGTCTGCAAGGCCAATGGTATCGACGTCCCTACACTCTGTCATCTAGAAGGGCTGACCAACGTGGGGGCTTGCCGCATGTGTGTGGTGGACATAGAGGGTGAGAGAAGGCCAAACCCGGCATGTACCTATCCAGCCAGAGATGGCTTAGTCGTGCACACCAATACAGAGAAGTTGGAGAAATACCGGCGCTTGGTGCTCGAGCTGATATTCACTGAGAAGAACCACTTCTGCATGTTCTGCGAACGGAGCGGCGACTGTGAGCTGCAGAAAATGGCCTACCGCTACCAGATGGACAACGTCCGTTATCCCTATACCTTCCCCTCTCTTCCCTTGGATCCCTCAACCGATTCGGTGGTAATTGACCACAACCGTTGTATTCTGTGCGGTAGATGCGTCCGGGCATGTGGTGAGATCGAGGCCAGCCACACGCTGGATTTCTCCAAACGAGGATGGAAAACGATAGTAGCAGCCGATCTCGGGCGGCCACTCGCGGAATCGTCTTGCACCCGTTGCGGTGCCTGCATACAAGCTTGTCCCACCGGAGCCATCTTCTCCAAACTCAGTATCTACAAAGGCAAAGCCAGCGATTGTACAGCCACAAACACCGTCTGCACTGTCTGTGGAGTCGGCTGCGAGCTGAAGGTACTGAGCAAGGACAACAATGTAGTGCTAATTGAATCGCCGAAAGTGGCCGATCCGCGAGGTTCCATCTGCAGAGAGGGCCGTTTTGGACTCCTCCGAGACGGGCAACCCAGAATTACTTCTGCTTTGATCAGAGACCAGCACGGTAGACTGAGGGAGTGCACTACAGACGCAGCAATAGAGGCGATCGGTGATAGATTGACAGAGTTGAAAGGTAGTTTCGCCGGCCTGATCTCGGCAAGGCTGCCGAGCGAAACATTGTCTCTGTTTCATAAGCTTATGCATGACGCGGTGGGCAGCGATTGGGTCGACACGTTAGATGGAGCAAGCCATCGCCTCATTGCCGAGGGCATCAAACAACTCCATGGAAAACGCAGAGAACTGGATATTGAATGCCCCGCAGAGGAAATCCTTGAAGCTGACTGTATATTGTTGGTGGGAGCAGACCCCCTGGAAACTCATCCCGTCGTGGGTGCCTTCATCCGCAGGGCAATGGATCAGAGAAAGGCAAAACTGGTAGTAATAGACGCAGAGAAAGATGTTTTCCCACTCTGGAGCACTCTCTGGTTGAGACCGAAGACGGGCAGTGAAGGGGCTGTATTGAGCAGTCTTTCTAAGCGGATCATAGATATGGGGTTGGTGAAGTCAAAGAAAACACCGGCAGAACTCATCCAATCTCAACGCCGATACTGGACCAAGGAGTCTGTCAAACCGACCGGTGTGAGGGACGCAGATCTGGATGAAGTAGCCCGGCTGTACGGTGACGCAAGGCATGCTGTTATCATCTATGGTGAAGGGTTTCTGCATAGGAATGATCCCAATCTGGTGACGCTCCTTCTCAACTTGGCCGATTTGACAGGGAATCGATCAGGAGACCACCTAAGAGTGATCTCACTGAAGCCATACTCCAACAGCCGTGGTGCCTGGGATCTGGGAGTAGCATCCAATGAAATACCGCGAGATAAGGTGAAGGGACTGTATCTCCTCTTGAGTGATGATCAACAAGATGAGAGACTGGCCAGTTGGCTCCGAGGAATCGATTTCCTGGTGGTCCAGGCAAGCTATCACTCAGCGGTGACATCAATGGCTGATGTAATCTTGCCGTCACCCACCTGGGCAGAGAGGGATTCTGGAGAATACATTAGCATGGACGGGAGGATTCACTATTCCCAGCAGGTGCTCAAACCCAGGGAAGGCCTACTTCAAGATAAGGAGATATTGGTAGGACTTTCCAGAGAACTGGGACGCGGATTACGTCGAAGCTAGGAGGTTTACTGTGGCCAAACCTAAGATTGCAACTGCCTGGTTAGCTGGCTGTGCAGGCTGTCATATGTCCTTCTTGGACATAGACGAGGCAATAATCGATGTAGCCAAACTCGTTGAGATCACTGCCAGTCCCATAACTGACTTCAAGGAGTTTCATCCTGTCGATGTTGGGATTATCGAAGGAGCAGTCAACACCACCAAAGACGTAGAGGTAGCTAAGGACCTTCGGGCCAACTGTAAGATATTGATGGCTTGGGGGGATTGCGCCTGCTTCGGTGGCATAGTCACCATGCGCAACTTCTTCGACAGGGACGAGTTGTTCCGGCGCGGCTTTATTGAAACCGAAAGCACTGCAAAAGGCAAAATCCCTTTATCAGACGAACTCCCCAGACTCCTGGAGAAGGTCAAACCATTGGATCAGGTGGTCAAGGTTGACTGCTTTGTCCCTGGATGTCCACCAAGCTCCAAAGTGATTTACTGGGCCCTGGTTGAGCTTCTCAACGGCCGGATTCCGGTGTTGCCAGCAGAGATGATGAAATTTGACTGAAATGCACAAAGCAGCGGAGGCACTGAAATGACAAAGACGATTACAATTGAACCAGTTACCCGTATCGAGGGTCATGGGAAAGTCACCATCGAGCTCGATGATCAAGGAAACGTATCTGCAACCAGGTTCAACGTCGTGGAATTCCGGGGGGTGGAGAAATTCTGTGAGGGGCGCCTTTTCTGGGAGATGCCCCTTATCACCTCGCGAGTCTGTGGTATCTGCCCAGTGAGCCATCACTTGGCCGCAGCTAAAGCCGGTGATGCCATCTTGGGAGTAGAACTTACCCCAACGGCAAAGATGCTACGTGAACTCATGCATATGGGGCAGTTCATCCAGTCACATTCGCTACATTTCTTCCACCTGGCCAGCCCCGATCTACTGTTCGGTATGGATGCCGACCCAGCTAGGCGGAATGTGATCGCGCTCATCGCTGAAAAGCCAGACCTCGCTGTAAAGGGAGTGACCCTGCGCAAGTTTGGCCAAGAGATAATCGAGGCTCTCGGTGGTAAGAAGGTCCATCCCAATGGTGCTATTCCTGGCGGGATGAACAAGGCACTGTCTCAAGAAGAGCGTGAGAGATTCCACAAGCAGGTGGATAGGGTTATCAACGATGTCAGATTCGCTGTTGATCTCATCAAGAACTACTTGGCTCAACATAGTGAGGAGGCCGCTACCTTTGCCAGTTTCTCCTCATGCTACATGGGCCTGGTGGGCGATGATGGCAATCTGGAACTTTACGATGGGAACCTGAGATTAAGAGATAGCAAAGGATCTATCCTGGAAGACAAAGTTGATCCAAAGGACTATCTGTCCATCATCGAGGAAAGGGTAGAAGACTGGTCCTACCTCAAGTTCCCCTACTACAAGAAATGGGGTTACCCAGCCGGCATCTATCGTGTTGGGCCGTTAGGTAGATTGAACGTTGCCGATAGGATTGCCACCCCTCTTGCTGACAAAGAGTTCATGAGCTTCAAGAAGTTGAGCAATGATGGCATCGTTCAGGGATCCCTATACTACCACTACGCTCGAATGATTGAAGCATTGTATGCTGCCGAGAGATTGAAGGAGTTGCTTGAAGATGAACTCATTTGTTCAACAGACATACGTGTCAACTCCTCTAGCTTCAATGAAGAAGGCATTGGGATAATCGAGGCACCAAGAGGTAGTCTTATTCACCATTACTGGGTGGACCGGAGCGGCACGATCCGCAAGGTTAATTTGATCGTGGCTACTGGTCACAACAACGCAGCTATGAACCGTGCTGTCTACGAGGTGGCCAAGGGATATGTAAAAGGTAATAAGCTGACCGAAGGAATGTTGAACAGAGTGGAAGTAGCCATTAGATGCTATGACCCGTGTCTCTCCTGTTCAACTCATGCTCTCGGCCAAATGCCTCTGAGAATCGAAGTAGTCTCAGCATCCGGTGAGGTCGTGGGCAGCACTGAAACCCGCCAGTAGGCGGTGGCAGCGCCATGCCCAGGGTGCCGCCGGTTTTGGGCAATCCTCTCCCTAGACGGCGATTTCTACTGTTATCGCTGTGCCTTTGCCCGGCTCAGACTGGAATGTCACGTTGCCACCGAGCAGTCGCGCCCTCTCCTGCATACCAGTCAACCCAAGCTTGCCGTCTCTGGTCAAGTCACCCACTGAACTTGGCACGCCAAATCCTTTGCCATTGTCCTTGATGATCATCACTACTTTGGATTCCTGGAAATCCACACTCACCTCAGCTTCTGTTGCCTGGGAATGCCTCCACACATTCCTCAATGCCTCCTGAGCAACGCGGAATAGAGTCAGTTCTACATCTTGAGACAGGCGTCGTCCAACACCGACCACCCTGACTTTGACACCTATGCCCGAGTATCTGGACACATCGTTCGCCAGCCATTCCAGCCCTGCCAGTAGGCCGAGACGGTCCAGTGTAGAGGGTCTCAGATCCTGAGTCAAACGCCTTACACCGTCCATGATGCCGGTAGTCTGCAGTCGCAACCCCTCCAGAAGAAGCTTCTTCTCTTCCGGCATACCCCTGCCCGCAGATGCAGCGTCCTCCAGTTGGCGCGAAAGGACCACCAGCGCCTGTATAGTATCATCATGAAGCTCACGGGCAATGCGCTTTCTCTCCTCTTCTTGAGCCTTGGTCACCTGGCTCAAGTAGAGGCGCAGGTTTTCCTTCAACCGCATTTCTTCAGTCACGTCTCTGGCGATGTTGTGGAAACCAATGGCCTTTCCATCTTCCGCCACCAGGCTGGTCGTCAGCTTCAAGATCGCCTCCGTACCATCTCTCCGTATGATGCGCTGCTCATGGGGCTGTTCCAGCGGCTCGTCCGCCATTAGTCTGCACTTCACTTCCCTGGCACGACCCAGGCTCTCCTGAGACAGGAAATCCCTCACGTTCCTTCTCATCAGCTCTTCCACGCTGTACCCAGTAACCTTCTCAGACGCCCTGTTGGCAACCACGTAGTTCCCTTCAAGATCATGAACCCAGATAGCATCATAGGCATTCTCGAAAAGACCTCGATAGTTCCTCTCCGAGACAGCCAGTCTCTGTGTCGCCAAACGCTCCATTTCATAGAGGCGCGCATTTTCGATGGCAACGCCAATCTGGTTCGCAATCGCAATGAGTAGCTCCACATCATCCTTGAGAAACCGCCTCACGCTCCGTGTGGCCACGTAGAGTGTGCCTGCAACTCTTCCCTTTGCTTTCATGGGCACAACAAGCTGAGACCGTAGCCCTTCCTGCCTGACCGCTTGTCTCGCGATCTCATAGTGCTGAAAAGCATCCTCCACAAGCACCAGTTCACCTGTCTCAGAGACATTCCCCTGAAAACCATTGCCTATCTTCATTCTCCCAACAGCCTGCACAAACTCTTTCGATGCTCCATGATCAGCAGACACAACCAGCTCACTGACCTCCTCATCTACAAGCGCTATCATGGCAACATCAACCTTCGTCACTTCCACAACATTCCTCACAGCCCCCTTCAACACATCATCAAGTTGCAGTGACTCCGAGAGGATGGCAGCCATCTGATTCAAAGCAGCCAGCTTTCTTTCATTCTCCTTTATCACCTGGAGCTGTAACTGGAGTCTCTTCTCTGCCATTTCAAGCTGAGTACGGCGGTTGTGCTCCTCCCTCAGCGACTTGAACGACAGAGCTACGACCATGCCAATCGTAAACACAGCGATAGTCTCGAGCAGCGCATCTGTGGGATGCTCCGAGATGACGATAGCCCGCGGCAACATACAGGCCAGAGCTACCACAGAGGTGGTCACCACACCCCGTTGGCCAAACAGAAACCCAGACCAGACTATCGGTGCCAGGTAGAGGATTCGCTCGAAAGAATGACGATCCAGGTTTATGTTTACGAGCAGATTGTCCAGCCAGTGCGGATAACTGATCGTCTCCCGATACTGTACAATAGCGATCAGCGTCAGCACGACGACTATGAGCCAGAACCCGGGCCTTCTGAATACCCCTGCTAACTGTCTTCTCAATGGTATCCTCACGCTCTATTCCACACCCCTACCCAACCCAGGAAACACGTCCCTCAGGGTATATCATCCAGAGTGACCCAACCTTCCTTCAACGCCCGTACCACAGCCTCTGTCCGCGAACTGACCC
>JBGOWL010000133.1:0-5267 GCA_041478585.1 Dehalococcoidia bacterium
CCCGAATCAAAGCACTGGGCGGCACAACAGGCTCGAGTGTTACAAAGAAGACGACTTATGTAGTAGCAGGCGCTGATCCAGGTTCCAAACTGGACAGAGCCAGGAGCCTGGGTATCACTGTGCTCACCGAAGAGGAGTTTCTGAAATTGATAGGTAAGGGGACTCAAGTATAAGATCAAGGATATGAGACTGATCATCGGTTTAGGCAATCCGGGAAGGGACTATGCCCACAATCGCCATAATGTGGGGTTTCGCTGTATTAATTATCTGGCGAAAGCGCATGGCATCTCCCTGGGACAGCGAAATTGTCAGGCCCAACATGGTATGGGCCGGATAGGGGGCACGCAGGTAGTCCTGGCCAAACCGCGAACCTTCATGAACCTGAGCGGCGGATCAGTGAAACTGCTGCGACAGAGATTCAAAGCTGCTCCTGCCGATATAGTGGTTATTCACGATGATCTTGACTTGCCCCTTGGAAGGGTCCGTCTCTATGCCAACGGAGGCTCAGGGGGGCACAAGGGCATAGAGTCTGTTGTTGCCGCATTGGGAAGCCGCGACTTCCTTCGAATTCGGGTGGGCATCGGTCGTCCTGGGGCAGATGTTGATTCTGTCGACTACGTGCTCAACGATTTCAGCCCGTCGGAGATGCCTGTCATTGAGGAGGCAATTGTCCGCGTTGGCGAAGCTGTCCCCTGTCTCTTGAATGAGGGACTGGCAGCAGCCATGAACCGGTACAACTAAGCTGTTTCTGGAGCGCTATCTGCGGACAGACTTGGCAACGGTGTGACTGGCCCTTTCTATCAATGGCCGTAAGTATTGCCCGGTCAGGCATCCGTCGTTCTGCGCGATTTCCTCTGGGGTTCCTGTGGCCACTATGTAGCCGCCCTTGTCACCTGCCCCGGGACCAAGGTCGATAACGTAGTCGGCATTCTTGATCACATCCAGGTGGTGCTCGATAATAATCACGGTATTGCCGCCTTCAACCAGCCTTTGTAGTACAGCCAATAAGGCAGCTACATCGTGAAAGGAAAGGCCGGTCGTGGGCTCATCGAGAATATAGAGGGTCCTTCCCGTAGATCTTCGGGAAAGCTCGGAGGCTAACTTCACACGCTGGGCTTCTCCACCAGAGAGGGTAGTGGCTGGCTGGCCCAGCCTGATATAGCCCAGACCCACGTCGTAGAGTGTCTGCAGCTTGGTGTTCACCCTGGGGAAATGCTCAAAGAATTTCAGGGCTTCCTCAACACTCATATCCAGCACTTCGGCGATACTCCTGTCCTTGAAATGGATTTCCAGGGCTTCGCGATTGTAGCGCTTTCCTTTACATAATTCACAGGCCACGGTGACATTGGGAAGAAACTGCATCTCGATCTGAATGTGGCCTTGCCCCTGGCAAGCCTCACACCGTCCTCCCTTCACATTAAACGAGAAACGCCCTGGAGTGTACCCCCGCATTCTCGCCTCGGGGACCTGAGCAAACAGTTCGCGAATCGGGGTGAAGGTAGTGGTGTATGTCGCCGGGTTGCTTCGGGGAGTCCGTCCGATGGGTGACTGATCAATGTTGATCACTTTGTCTATGTGCTCTAATCCCAGGATCTCGTTGCATTGACCGGGTCTGTCCTTGGCTTTGTAGAATATCTGCGCCAGCTTCTTGTAGAGTATCTCGCCGACCAGCGAACTCTTGCCGCTACCTGATACTCCGCTAATGCAGACGAGCATTCCCAGTGGAATACGCACATCGATGTTCTTCAGGTTGTTGTGGCGGGCTCCTTTGATGACCAGTTCGTTTCCTGAGCCACTTCGCCGTTCCTTGGGAAGGGGTATCTCCTTCTTGCCGCTGAGGTATTGACCGGTTATCGAACGAGGACAGGCCATAATGTCCGCTATTGTTCCAGCAGCAACGACTTCCCCGCCATGCTCACCGGCACCGGGACCCATGTCAATGATGTGATCTGCGGCTCGCATCATTGCCTCGTCGTGCTCAACAGTGATGATGGTGTTCCCCAGGTCTCTCAACCGCTCCAGAGTGGTTATCAGGCGATGATCGTCAGCAGCATGCAGGCCCACCGTAGGCTCGTCGCAAATGTAGAGGACTCCCATGAGCCCGCTGCCTATCTGAGTAGCCAGGCGAATCCGTTGGGATTCGCCTCCGCTGAGGGTAGCTGAGGGTCGATCCAGAGTGAGATAGTCCAGGCCTATGTCTATGAGAAAACCCAGGCGTGCTCGAATCTCCTTCAGTATCTGATGGGCGATAGTGAACTCCCGTTCACTTAGCTTGGGCGGGTCAGTTCCCCTATCACTGAGAGGCTGAATCCACTCCAGGGCGTTGGCGATGGACATGGAGGTGACCTCTATTATGTTCTTGCCGTCGATGGTTACTCCGAGAGACTCCGGTTTCAGCCTTTTGCCCTGACATGTAGGGCAAAGATAGGACGTCATGTAGCGCTCAATCTCGGTGCGGACATAATCTGACTCTGTTTCCCTGTAGCGGCGCTCCAGGTTGGGAACCACTCCTTCGAAGCTGGTGTAGTAATCACCGGCTCTCCAGTAGCCATTTCTATCCCCAGTCCTATACCCGATCCTGGACCCATCCTCGTTGCCATAAAGGATGATGTTCAGTTGCTTCCGTGCGAGATTGCCCACCGGCACGTGAGTAGAGAAATCGTGGCGCTGGGCTGTTGTTTCCACCATATCTTCATACCAGGTGCTCATGGCGCCTTCCCGTGACCACGGCTGGATGGCGCCCTCAGCCAGGCTAAGCTCCCTGTTGGGAATGACCAGATCGGGGTCAATCTCCAGCTTGTTGCCCAGGCCGGTGCAATCAGGACAGGCTCCGTGAGGACTATTGAAGCTAAACGTTCGAGGTGCCATCTCCCCCAGGCTGATTCCACAATGTACGCAGGCAAAGTGCTCGGAGAAGAGCAATTCTTCTCCATCGGCTATGGAAACAAGGGCCACTCCAGTCCCCAATTTCAGCGCAGTCTCCACTGAATCGGCAATGCGGCTGATGTCCACTGCCTCTTCAATAATCAAACGGTCAACTACGGTTTCAATCGAGTGCTTCTTGTTCTTGTCCAGATGGAATTCCTCAGACAGATCATATATGCGTCCATCGACCCTTATCCGCACGTAGCCTGCCTTCCGCAGATCTTCGAAGACCGCCTGGTGTTCCCCTTTGCGATCCTTGATCAGAGGAGCCATAATCATGATTCGGCTGCCTCTGGGCAGGGCCACAATGGAGTCAACAATCTGTTGCACCGTCTGCTGGGCGATCTCCCGCCCACATTTGGGGCAATGAGGATGACCGACACGGGCGAACAGTAGCCTCAGGTAGTCATAGATTTCAGTCACTGTGCCCACTATGGAACGTGGGTTGCGTGATGGGCCCTTCTGGTCGATGGATATGGCTGGCGAGAGACCTTCGATGTAGTCTACATCTGGCTTCTCCATTTGTCCCAGGAACTGGCGGGCGTAGGCGGAGAGCGACTCCACATATCTCCGCTGCCCTTCAGCATAGATGGTGTCAAAAGCAAGAGAGCTCTTGCCCGAACCTGACACCCCCGTAATGACTACCAGCTTGTCGCGGGGTATAACCACATCTATGTTTCTTAGATTGTGCTCCCGGGCTCCCTTGACAAAAATGGTATCTGTGGACATGGTTCTGGTTAAATTGTAACACCGTGGCTGGCAATGACCAAAAATATCTTGTGCTTTGAGACCGAGGTTGATCAGCTCAAGGGGAGATGATGAAGTAGTGTTACCATCAGGAAAGCGTGTTCTGCGTCAGTCTCGTGGGCTAGCTTGGGCTATCCTAATGCCATAATGCCATACAGAGAATTGCAGAAATGAAAAAGCCCCCTGGCAGTGACATATTTTCCCAAGGGGGTGACCCCTCAGTATCGTCTGCGCTGAAGCGTTTCACTTCCGTGTTCGGGATGGGAACGGGTGGTTCCACCTCGCTCAGACCACCAGAAGGCAAGCGGTATTATAGCATATTCGTCGAAAACTAATCAACTGCCTGTACTCGTCCACTACATATGAGACAGTAGAGCAGCGCAGGAACGGCTCTAACGGAAGCAATCCACGGATTTGGGATACCCAGGTCGCGATATTGCACAAGTTGAGCATTCGGGCTAGAGTTGGTACGATGCAGTGAGGCCATCTACGGGTGTTTGTGCTCAAGATCGGTTCACATCTGGAGGAACGCTTTGCATATTGCCCGCTTGAACCTGACTAACTTCCGTAACTACCGCCAGTTGGAACTGAAACTGCCCCCGCACCTGGTAGTCATCCAGGGAGACAATGCTCAAGGAAAAACCAATCTGCTGGAGGCAATCCATGTAGTGGCTACAACTAAGTCACATCGGGCTTCCAGCGACAGGGAACTGATTCACCGGGACGCTGCCAGAGGAGACCTGCCCTTTGCCCGCGTCATGGCTGATGTTCAAAGAGTGAAGGGAAACCTCAACCTGGAAATCATCCTGCGATTGGAAGGAACAGAGCCTGTCGCCAGGGAAGATACTGCTGTCTCTACTCCTTCGACTATCCCTCTGCGAAAGCGAATCAAAGTCAACAATGTCGCTCGCCGGGCTGCAGACCTTGTCGGGCAAGCAAATGTGGTCATGTTCAGCGCACAGGATATCGACCTCATCTCTGGTATCCCAGCTCTCTGCCGACGCTATCTTAACCTGGTCAACTCCCAAATCGATGCCACTTACCTGCGCTCCCTGCAGAAATATACCAAAGTACTGGTGCAACGCAATCACCTGCTCAGATTGCTGCAAGAACACAAGGCTCAACCTGACCAACTGGAATTCTGGGACGATGAGATGGTGGAGAGTGGCTCTTATCTGGTGCTGCGACGGCAGCATTTGGTCACAGCACTCAACAGGCTGGCGCAGGGTATCCACTGGGAAATAAGCAGTCAAACCGAAAGACTGGAGGTAGCCTACATACCAAACATCGGCATAGCAGAGAGTATGGCAGAGATCGAACTCCATTTCCGACAGGCCTTGCATCGTATCCGAAGAAGAGAAATGGCACAGGGGATAACCCTGGTAGGGCCTCACCGGGATGGACTTCAATTCAAAGTCAACAAAGCTGATATGAGCAAGTACGGCAGCCGAGGGCAACAGCAGACGACAGCCATATCACTCAAGCTTGCTGAGGCAAAACACATGCATGCTGAGGTAAGTGATTCTCCTATCCTGCTTCTGGACGATGTCCAACGCCTCGCCGATGGAAGCGTGGGGCATCGTGGTGGGCATGTA
>JBGOWL010000128.1:0-5336 GCA_041478585.1 Dehalococcoidia bacterium
CTTGGTGAAACTTCCTATCCTCTTCGCTGAAGCTGAAATCCATGTGGCCTCCTGACCAGGTTTCCTGTGTAGATTGTACGCTGCATCGAACGCAGGTGTCAAAGAATTTGGCGCGACGACTGTCTCCATCCCTAGCTTGGGGAGATTTGCGTTGCCCGTGGTGCTATAATTGACGTGGTTTACGAGGGGGTGACATGGGCAAGATACGGGTGCTGATAGCTGATGATCATGCGGTGGTGAGGGAAGGGACGAGGAGGATGCTGGAGCAGGAGGCGGACATAGAGGTAGTGGGTGAAGCTGGGGATGGTGAAGAGGCCATAGAGCTAGCTGAGCGGTTAAGGCCTGATGTGGCCATAGTGGATATCTCGATGCCGAGGCTTGACGGGATAGAGGCGACGAAACAGATCAAGGAGCGGTGTCCGTCGGTGACGGTGCTGATTCTGTCGGCGTATGATGATGACCAATTTGTGTTCAGTCTACTGGAGGCTGGTGCAGCGGGGTACTTACTGAAGAGTATACGCAGTCGCGAGTTGATCGATGCGGTGCGAGCGGTATACGGTGGGGAGTCGGTACTACATCCTGCGGTAGCGAGGAAGGTATTGAATCGGTTTGTGGCTGGCAGTGGCAAGGCGTCCTCGCCCAAGCCTGCGGAGGTAATGAGTGATCGAGAGAAGGAGATACTGAGGTTAGCGACGCATGGATTGAGCAATGCTGACATAGCGAAGGAGCTATGTTTGAGTATACGGACGGTGCAGGGACATCTAGGGCACATATTCAACAAGTTACGGGTCAGTTCGCGGACAGAGGCTGTGGTACGGGCGTTGAAGGAAGGCTGGGTCACGCTGGATGATATACCCTGAGTGACGTTTTTCCTGGGTTGGGTAGGGGTGTGGAATGGAGTGGGAGGACCAAAGAGAGTGGGTGTGCCTGCAGGGGCCTGACTTCACCTCTAGTCAGCCCCAGCAAGTCGATATCCTACGCGGGGCTCGGTAATGATGAACTGTGGGCTTGAAGGATCATCTTCGATCTTGCCCCGGAGTTGCCTGATGAAAACGCGGACATACTCACTTTCTTCGCCATATTCCGGGCCCCAAACGCTGTGCAGTATCTGTTTGTGTGTCAGCACTTTGCCAGGGTCGGACGCCAGGTAGGCCAGCAGTTCGTACTCCGTTTTTGTCAGCTTCAACACCTCACCATGTCTTCTGACCAGCCGACTGGCAAAATCGATCTCCAAATCACCAGCTTTGAAAGCGGGAGCAGTGCTGACCAGACCCGTAGAATGTCGCAGTGCAACTCTTATCCTGGCCAGCAGTTCCTCCAAGCCAAACGGCTTGGTCATGTAGTCATCTGCACCTTCATCCAGGGCCCGAACCTTGTCCTTTTCGTCTTCCCTTACACTCAGAATAATTATGGGCATTGTCCCCCATTCCCTGATATGGCGACAGGCCTCGATGCCATCCATGCGCGGCATGTTGACATCAAGCACAACCAGATCCGGGGAAACGCGACCTGCTATTTCCACAGCCTCAAATCCATCGTGGGCAGTATGGACTTCATAGCCTCGAGCCTCCAGATTGGCCCGAACAAACATGAGTATCTTGGGTTCGTCATCGGCTACCAGGATGTTGATTTTCTTGGGCATGGCGTTCGGAGTACCTATTTCTTGATGTGCTCACCTATCGGCAGTCTGAAGTAGGCAGTCTGAAGTAGAAAGTGCTCCCGCTCCCCAATTGGCTCTCGGCCCAAATCCTCCCTCCGTGAGCCAGAACAATAGATTTGCAGATAGCCAGACCCAGCCCAGTCCCTCCAGGGCGGCGACGTTTCTGGCTACCACGGTAGAATTTGTCGAAAACCTTTTCTAACTCTTCCGTTGGTATGCCGATGCCCTGGTCAGACACAGACACCTCAAGCTCACCATCCACTGTTCTGGCCCTCACTACTATTCTGGTCGCCTCTTCAGAATAGGCCGCTGCGTTCTCCAGAAGGTTAATGAGTACTTGCTTTATCTGATTCGAATCAGCATGGATTTCCGGCAAATCTGAGGCCATTTCAGCCTCGAAAATATGGCTCTTGTGAACCCATTTCTGGCGCTCCAGGGTCTCATGGATAATCTCTGATATGTCGCAGAGATCCTTCTCCGGGTTCCAGACTCCTGCTTCCAGCTTGCTCATGTTGAGAAGGTTAGTCACCAGGCTGGCCAGTCGATCTGATTCCTCGCTTATGCCAGCCAACAGCATCTTGCCCGTGGCATCGTCCCATCTTATGTCTTCCTGCAGGAGGCTGCTGATGATCCCCTTGATTGAGGTCAAGGGCGATTTGAGTTCGTGTGACACGTTTGACAGAAGCTCGGATTTCAATCGGTTCAGCTTGATAAGCTCAAGCTCCACCTGCTTCTGTCGCGTGACATTCCTGAACGTGGCCAGCATACAGGGGCTCTCATCAGAGTCAGCAAACGGTGCGGCAATCATGTCATACGTTCTGCCATCGGCAAAAGTGTAGTCCCATCTCTCGGTGGAGCCTCTGACCACTTCCGGAAGTCTGCAGATCTCATTGCACGGCTCATTGAAGCCATACAGGTGCTGGTAGCAGTATGCACCAATGCCATTGCCGAAATCCCTCACCATACTGGGGTTCATGAAACGTATCTTGTGGTCCGGGCCGATAATGGCCACACCCTCTTCCATGGTGTTGAGCATTGCCATCAGCCTGTCCCTCTCGGCCTTCAAGGCCTTCTCAAGATGCATGGTCCATTCAGCCTCGTTGCCACCGGTGAAAGGACCGAGAACGTTGCTGACCATGGCAAGGAGTGCTGTCAATCCTGCCACGCCGAAGAGGCCGGCTGCAGGGGTGGCTGAGCCAAGAGGATGCCAGATCATTGCTCCGGCCGCAAGAAGCAGCACCACTAAGTGAAGACCATGCCTTCGAAGCATACTCCAGTAATCTCCGGAATATGAAAGATCTTCGTCCACACTATCTTCTCATATTGCGAATTGACCTGTCTATCAGCTTCTCCCTGTCATGGCCCGGCCACCATCCACGTAACCCCTCGTGCCAGATTGTTCCCTCCTTCCCATGGCGCGGGCCTCTTTTTGTTTCGCACACTCAAAGCGGATTCTGAGACCCAACTACCTTCAATGAGGGTAGCCCTCGGGTTTGGTTTGAGCTGGAGAGCAAGAGTTGTTCTGTGGAAGAGGGGAGACCTGTTTGCGACTATCCTCAGAACTGCTCCAGCAGCGTTGAGATCTGCTCCAGGGTGAAGACGGGGCCGTCTTTGCAGATGTACTTCTCGCCTACGTTGCAGCGGGCGCACTTGCCAAGGCCACACTTCATCTTGCCCTCAAGCGTGGTGACGATCTGATTGTCGCCAAAGCCCAGCTTCTTCAGTTCAATGAGAGTGAAGTGGATCATGATGGGCGGGCCGCAGATGATGGCGATAGCGTTGTTCGGTGAGAGATCCAGTTCCTTGACCACTGAAGGGATGAGGGCCACACGGCCAGTCCAGCTCTTGTCACCAGCGTCAACGGTGAGCTCCAGCTTTGTTCTCGGAGACGCTGCCCAGGTATCGAATTCGCTGGCGAAAACCAAGTCCTGGGGAGTACGGGCTCCATTGAGTATGAGCAGGTCTCCATAGTCCGATCTGTGGTCCAGAATGGTGAGAATAACGGGTCGCAGCGGTGCAAAACCGATGCCACCACCGATGATATGGATGTTCTTCCCTTTGAAATCATCGAGCGGGAAGTGATTGCCAAACGGCCCCCTCACACCTACGGCGGCCCCCGGCTCCAACTCGTGCAGCGAGCCCGTGACCGTGCCGACCTTCCTGACGGCCACCTCCAGTGGGCCTTGGCGGTAGGCAACTGAGGTCAAACCGAAGGGAGACTCACCTGTGCCGAAGGCGGAGACGAAGATGAACTGCCCCGGGCTGTAGTCGAAGTTGGCCCTGACCTCAGGGTCGTCGATCTCGATCTTGAAAAGTCTGACATCAGGCGTCAGGTCAATCGAGTCCTGGAGCGTGGCCAGATAGGGCACAAAGGGGCTGTCGGACATCATTTCGGCGCTCCCATCTTCTGGACGTCCTGTATGATCTCCCGAATATCTATGTTCACCGGACAGGACCTGACGCATCTGCCGCAACCAACGCAATGCAGGGGACCAAACTGCTCCGGGAAGTAGAGCAGCTTGTGGCCGAACCTCTGCCTCATGCGGGCTCCTTTGTTGGCCCGGGGATCGTGGCCGCCGGCAATCTTGGTGAACCCCGGCGACTGACAGCTCTCCCAACTGCGCACCCGCTCGGTCCTGCCTTTGTCGGTGTAATCACGTACATCGAAACAGTAGCAGGTGGGGCAGACATAGGCACAGACATTGCAGTGAATACATCTGTCTGCCACGCGACTCCAGTAGGCGCTGTCGAATGCCTGGCGCATCTTCTCCACCACGCCTTCGCTGGGCACAGCCGCAGTCTCAGGAGCCTTCGGTTTCGGCAGGTCCGCTGTGGATAGCAGTCCCTCTGGAAGCAGAGATTTGCCCTTTTCTGTGAGGATTTCCACCAGGTAACCGTCCTTCACTTCCGTGAGCATGATATCCAGGCCAGCGGTGTCCCGCGGGCCACTGCCCATGCTCTCGCAAAAGCACTCGGGGCAGGCAGTCAAACAGGAAAGGCCCACCATGGCAGTCTTCTCACGGTGCTGACGGTAGAAGGTGTCGGCTGGGTCTGCCAGATAGGGCAGATCCAGTATGGTGATACCTCTGGCATCGCAGGGGCGGATGCCGAAGATCACAGTCTCCTCCTCTATTTCGGAAGGCACCAATTCCACCTTCCCATCTTTCCTTTCAACATAGAACAGCGTCTCTGTCTTGGGGAAGAACCACTCCTTAGGAGAAAGCGTCGTGTTCTCATAATCGAAGACAATGTCTTCTATGCGGCCGACTTCATTGAAAAGAATGAGTCCATCAACTCTGGCAGGCGCAACCAGATGGCGGTTCTCCATCAGTTGTCCTAACCAGGAAAGGAGATTCTGTTTCGATATGAATTGGCTCATTCGCCTATCCCCAGTTTCTCCTCTTTCTTGAACGTAGAGAAGGGCGGCGAGGTCTCGGCGTCCATGCCCGCCTGGAAATTGAACAGCCCCAGGACCTCCTTCTCCAGCTTGCGGTTGAGCAGGCTGAGCGGGATGTCCACCGGGCAGACCTGCTCACACTGGTAGCACCCGATGCACCGTCCCGCCAGATGGAAGGCACGTATGGTATTCCAAACCTCGTTTTCCCCGGGAGCGATCCTGATGCCGACCCACAAAGGATCCAGTCTCTCCACAAAACACTCGGGACAATAGCAGCCA
>JBGOWL010000049.1:0-8095 GCA_041478585.1 Dehalococcoidia bacterium
ATCGCCGCTACCAAGGATTTGGCACCAGAAACGGAGGAGGCCCTCAAGAAGGCGATTCTTGACTTCAAGCAAGGTTGGAAATGCTAGGAGGGGCGACAGGACTTGCGGCCTCGGTTGAGAGCAGGGCTTGATATCGGAGCAAATGAGAGACGATGGCTAACATTCGTTTGATTCGGCGGCGTATTCGGAGCGTTCAATCGACAGCCAAGATTACCAAAGCCATGGAAATGGTGGCTACCTCCAAAATGCGCAGGGCCCAGGAACGTGATCTGGCTGGCAGACCCTATGCAGAGAAAATTCAGCAGGTACTGTCCGATCTGGTTGCACAGCAAGGAGGTAGCGCTCATCCCCTGCTGCAACGCCGAGAAGTGAAAAGGATCGAAATAATCCACATCACACCTGACCGTGGTTTGTGCGGGGGCCTTAACGCCAATATCAACCGAAGCACAGCAGCCTTTGTGTTGGAACAGGGTTCCCCTTCGGTTCTGATCACGGCAGGTCGCAAAGGCAGAGACTTCATGCTGCGCTACGGCCGTGAGGTTCGGGCCGAGTTCACTGGAATCGGGGATCGCCCTTCCCTTGTAGATACCCTACCGATATCGCGCATTGTCATCGATGACTATAGCAGTGGATTTGCTGATACCGTCTATTTGGCCTATACACGATTTGTCACTACTATGACTCAGAAGCCAGTGCTGCAGCAGTTGCTTCCTGTCGAACCCGCCAAGAGGGAGCGCAGCGGCGAAATAGACTATATCTATGAGCCCGCCAGAAAATCGGTGCTGGCAGACCTTCTCCCCCGGTTTGTGGAGATGGAGGTATACCACGCCATTCTGGAGTCGATTGCCAGCGAACAATCGGCGAGAATGGTAGCCATGCGCAATGCCACTGATAACGCCAACGAACTTGTCCAGGATCTGACCTTGATGTACAACAAGGCACGTCAGGAGATGATCACCAATGAGCTTCTTGATATCACTGGAGGAGTCGAGGCGCTAGCCTAGGAGGTAAGCAGTACTATGGCCAAGGGCAGAGTTACTCAAGTAATTGGCACTGTGGTTGACATTGAATTCCCTTCCGGGGAACTACCAGCTCTTTACAATGCTGTCGAAATCCCCCGCGATGGAGAGAAGATGGTGCTCGAAGTTCAGCAGGATATTGGCAACAACCTGGTGAGGTGCTTGTCCATGTCTCCGACTGAGGGTCTGGAGCGGGGCATTGAAGCTGCTGATACAGGTGCTCCCATCTCTGTGCCTGTAGGAAATGCTACCCTCGGTCGATTGTTCAATGTCTTGGGTGAACCTCTGGATAATCTCGGTGAGGTTAAGGCTGAGCAACGTTGGTCTATTCACCGTATCCCGCCCTCTTACGACCAGCAGGAAACCAGTACCCAGATGCTGGAGACCGGACTCAAGGTGATTGACCTCATCACTCCCTTCACTAAAGGAGGTAAGATAGGCGCCTATGGTGGCGCTGGCGTAGGAAAGACCGTCATTATTCAGGAGCTCATCCATAGTATCGCCACCGTTCATGGGGGTTTCTCCGTTTTTGCTGGAGTGGGGGAGCGCTCTCGAGAAGGGAATGACCTCTGGCTGGAGATGAAGGCGTCGGGTGTCATCAACAAGACATCGCTGGTTTTCGGACAGATGAATGAGCCGCCTGGAGTCAGGGCACGTATTGCGCTGACCGGTCTGACTATGGCGGAATACTTCCGGGATATCGAAGGTCAGGACGTACTGCTGTTCATCGACAACATCTACCGCTATGTCCTGGCGGGCATGGAGGTGTCGGCACTACTGGGACGTATGCCATCAGCGGTAGGCTACCAGCCGACTCTGGCTACAGAGGTAGGCGAGCTGGAGGAAAGGATCACTTCGACCAAGAAAGGGTCCATCACCTCATTCCAGGCAATCTATGTTCCTGCTGACGATTATACTGACCCCGGAATAGTCACTACTATGGGCCACCTTGATGCTGTGATTGCCCTGGAACGTTCCATTTCGGAGATGGGGATCTACCCGGCTGTGGATCCTCTGACTTCTACCTCCCGTATTCTTGACCCGAAGATAGTGGGCGAAGATCATTACAGCGTGGCCAGAGGCATTCAGAGGGTGTTGCAGAGGTACAAGGAGCTTCAGGACATTATCGCCATTCTGGGCATTGAAGAGCTCTCAGAAGAAGACAAACTGATCGTGGCCCGCGCGCGGCGTATTCAGAGATTCCTTTCTCAGCCCATGTTTGTTGCGGAAGCCTTCACCGGCACAGAAGGGAAATATGTGCCGATCAAAGAAACCGTGCGTGGCTTCAAAGAGATCCTGGAAGGTAAGCATGATGCTTTGCCCGAGCAGGCATTCCTGATGGTAGGGACGATAGAAGAGGCGGTGGAGAAAGCAAGGCGTCTAGGGATGTAGTCATGGCTACGCTGAAGCTGGAGATCGTTACCGCAGAGAGCCCGGTGTACTCCGGAGAAGTGGATATTGTGATTGCCCCGGGGGTGATGGGGCAGTTTACTATCTTGCCTCATCATGCTGCTTTCATGACAATGCTTGAGCCCGGGGAACTCTGCGTGAGGCAGTCTGGTGAAGAGATGTTCATAGCCATAAGCGGTGGCTTTCTCGAAGTGCTGGACAACAAGGTAGTTGTTCTGGCCGATAGTGCTGAGCGCGCCGATGATATTGATGCGGCTCGTGCTCAGGCGGCAAAACAGCGTGCTGAGGAACAGCTCAAACATCCTGGAGTGGGGGCAGACCTTGCCAGCGCAGAGGCTGCGCTACGGAGATCTCTGGCTCGTCTCAAAGTTGCTGAAAAAAGGAGGAGAAAGGAGAGAAGACCTTCTTAGGATTTTCTCGGGCTAAAGGATCTCGAGTTGAACTCTAACCCCTTCTCTTACTGCTGCCACCCTGAGCAAGGTGCGCATTGCCTGGGCAACTCTACCCTGCTTCCCAATGACTCTGCCTCTATCCTCTGGGGCGACCTCCAGCTTAAGGATGACATTGTTGGCATCAGTCTCTTCTTTCACCAGCACCGCATCAGGCACAGTCACAATCGACTTGGCGATGTATTCCACCAACTCCTTCATCTTGCCATTACACTCTAGCTAGCTTGGCCGCTCTCGGCATTGTGAGGCTGAGGCGTAATCCCTAGCTTCGAAAGGAATCTGGCCACCGCTTGGCTTGGCTGGGCACCTTGCTGAAGCCATCTAAGCGCCTGTTCTTTGTCAATGAACACCGTCTCCGGGTCAGTCAAAGGGTCATAGTGCCCGATTCTCTCAATGTATGCACCATCTCTGGGTGCTCGAGAGTCAATTACTACCACCCGGTAACTGGGCCTGTTCTTAGCTCCCACTCGTTGCAGTCTGATCTTCACCATAACGTATGCTATTATCAGGCGTAGCCTCCAAATTGTCAACCGTGTTTCGTGTTGACAAAAAGGCAGGTCACCCATTAACCTCTGTATCTGTAAAGGAATGGCTTGAACATGGTTGATTGGGTCAAAGTACAGGAAGATATCGGCGTCACCTTCAAGGATATATCTCTGCTCCAACAAGCTTTTGTTCACCGTTCATACCTTAATGAGAATCCTGACTTTACTCTGGGGTCGAATGAGCGACTCGAATTCCTCGGCGATGCTTTCCTTGGCCTGGTGATAGCCGAGAGCCTTTATGGGCAATTTAGCAGCTTGGACGAAGGAGAGATGACCAAATTGCGGGCTGCGCTGGTACGTCAGGATAGCTTGGCTCAGTTGGCTTCATGCCTGGGGTTGGGTGAGTATCTCTACCTGGGGCAGGGTGAGGAAAAGGGTGGTGGTCGTAAGAGAGCTAGAAATCTTGCCTGTGTGATGGAAGCTGTAATAGGCGCTGTGTTCGTTGATCAAGGTTTTGAGATTGCCAGAGACTTAGTTGCCAGAGTGTTCGGGCGCAATGTGCGCAAGATCACGGAAGAGGGACTGGCCGGCGATCACAAGTCGAGGTTGCAGGAGCTGGTTCAGTCTGAACGGCAGGAAAGGCCGATATATCGTTTGGTGGAAGCAGTGGGACCGGACCACGATAAGACATTCTGGGTAGAGGTAGTGGTGGGAGGTGAGTTCCTGGGCCGAGGGTGTGGCAAGAGCAAGCAGTCTGCTGAAAAAGAAGCAGCTAAGCAGGCGCTGGAAAGGTGGCGTTAGGTATGGGCTGTTGTTGGTTGGGGCCACCGGAAGGTCTATTTGACCAAGTGGCGCAGGGCGAGTTTGATTTTGTCTTCAAGGCTTAGATCAGGAGAAGAGGGCAGGGCAGCTATAGCCCTGGCTGCGTCAGCAGCAGAGTAGCCGAGGTTGGTTAACGCTGCTGCTATCTTGGCAGTGTCCTCGGTTGGATAAGTGACCATCATTCCCCCCCAACCCTTTTCCAGCTTGCTCTTCAACTCCAGCATTACGCGACTGGCTGTCTTCTTGCCTATTCCTGGTATGTGGGTCAGAAGATCAACATTATCACTCACAATTGCTGATGCCAATTCGTCAGGGCTCAAGTTGGAAAGCATTGCCAGGGCCAGTCTGGGACCGATACCGCTAACGGTGGTAAGCATCTTGAACAGGTCGAGTTCGTCCTGAGCAGCAAATCCATAAAGAACTACGGTATCTTCCTTCCAGTGCAAATGCGTGTGAAGTTTTACTCTTCCTCCCACCGCACCAAGCCTGTCGAGGGTACGGCTTGACAGGTAGACCTGAAAGCTGATGCCGCCCACTTTGATGATGGCTGAGTCGGTGCCCAGGGATTCCAGTGTCCCTTCAATGCCGGCAATCATGGCTGCTGCTGATTGCCTCTTGCCAGTACGTTAGCCAGTTGTCTCTCCCGAAGATGGCAGAGTGCTACTGCCAGAGCATCTGTGGCATCGCTGGAACGCGAAGCTTGAGCCAGTCCCAACTGGATACACACCATATGCTGGACCTGCTCCTTATCACTGCATCCGAAGTTGGTTACTGCCTGCTTCACTCTGGCAGGCGGATAACCATAGATTGGGATACCTTTGCTGGTGGCGGCCAGCATGGCTACAGCCTGCGCTCGGCCTATTGCCAATGCTGAGCGAATGTTCTGACCCACGAAAGGCTCTTCGATTGCCATTTCCTCAGGCTGGAGGTTGGTAAGGATGCCCAGAAGGCCCAGATATAACTGATGCAGGCGCTCGGGTGCGGGTGACTTGCTTGAGACGGTCAGGACCCCACAGTCGAGCATTTCTACATTATCGTTCTTCTCTTCGATCAAGCCATAACCCATGGCTATGGTGCCTGGATCAATGCCGATAACCCGCATTACACCCCCGATATCCCTGAATAGTTACTCCTGCCGCAGGAGGCCTTTCATGCTTCGGCTCTAAGCCCATCCATCACTGCATCAGAGAAATCAACGTTAGAGAACACCCGCTGGACGTCATCCAGTTCCTCTAACCTATCCAAAAGCCTGAGAGCGCGTAGCGCCTCTTCCTTACCTAGCCCGACCACGGTCTTTGGTATCATTGACAACTCAGCGGAAGCTATTTTCGAGTTTTTCTTCTCCAGAGTCTTGCGGACTGTCTCCAGCATATTCGGTTGGGTATAGATTTCCAAGTAATCCTTCTCGATTGTGACATCTTGGGCGCCAGCATCAATGGCCCACAGAGCGGTCTCCTCGGCATTGCTCTGGTCGCTTTCCATTGTGATTACCCCCTTGGATTCGAAGAGCCAGGATACGCCGCCAGCGTCCGCCAGGTTACCGCCGCCGCGGGCGAAAACACTGCGTATCTCTTGGAGGGTCCGGTTACGATTATCGGTCAGTGCCTGGATGAGGATTGCTATGCCACCTGGGCCGTAGCCTTCAAAGCTGGTCTCAGTCAGTTGTGTGCTCCCTCCCTCACCACTGGCTTTCTTAATGGCCGTGTTGACGTTATCCCTTGGCATATTATTGTCACGACATTTCTGAATGGCCAATCGAAGGCGGAAATTGTGCTCTGGGTCGCTTCCCCCTTCGCGAACCGCGACCATAAGTTCTCTGCCAAGCTTGGTGAACAGCTGGCCTTTCTTGATATCCGTAGCCCCTTTTTGTCTCTTGATCTTTGACCACTTGGAATGCCCTGACATTTTCTATATCCCTCCCCTCGGCTGCCCAATCACGAGTGTCTCTCTCTTGGTTCTTTGCAGGGACTATTCTCGGGCTATTTCTTTCTTAGGGTATAGCAAACGGGGGTATTTGTGTCAATATCGTTTTGTATAGATTGACTTCGCTTCTCCTTTGCTTGTAAGCTTGAGCGACGAAAATGACCACAGGCAACACCGATGAGAAAGACGGGAGGAAAAAGTCAGGCAAAGCCGCATGGTATATGATTGTGCTCTCCGCCCTGGCTGTTATCGGTATAGCGGCACTGGCTGTGATCTATAGCGACGAGGTAAAGAATTTCAAGGAATATGGTTATGCAGGCGCCTTCGTTATTAGTTTCATGGCGGGGGCCACTGTTATCGTCTATGTTCCTGGCGTGCCGGTTGTATTCGCTCTGGGAGGCATACTGCCATATCCTTTCCTCGTTGGTATAGCTGCTGGACTTGGCGAGGCACTTGGAGAATTCACAGGTTATCTCCCCGGGCGTGCCAGTGGTTCCTATTTGAGGGAAAGGAAAGATGGTAGACTGTCCAGAATATTTTCCCGCGTCGAGAGATGGATGGCCAAGAGGGGATATCTGACCCTTTTCCTCGCTTCAGCGGTATTCAATCCTTTCTTTGACCTCTTTGGGGCTACGGCAGGAGCTACCCGAATGACACCTTGGAAGTTCTACCTGGTATGTGCGGCTGGCAAGGCTGTGAAGGGAACGTATGTAGCCTATCTGGGCATGTTCGCCCTGGGTCGTGTTCTGGAGTTCTTTGGCTACCAACTCTGACATTTTCGGCATCACTGTTTGATTCAACAAAAAGACTAATGCACCTCCGAAATAGAGCCTCATCCATCCTTGCAGCAATGGGTGTAGTCCGACAGCCGTGTTCAACCCTGGTTGTTCTAGGCGTAAAGGAAATTGTCCTTGATGGCCGGGTAGTGTCGTACACTATCAAGCGCAGTGACAGGGCAAAGCATACACGCCTCGAGGTGCGAGAAGGAACGGGCCTTACGGTTGTCGTGCCTCGATCGTACAGGTTGGGGAAGATTGACGAGTTGCTGAAGGGAAAGGCGCGCTGGATTCTGCGCAACCTTGCCAGGCATGTCTGGGAAAAACCGCTTTCCACGGCTAGGGAACTCAGAAGTGGCGATACTGTTCCTTACCTTGGCAGAGAACTGCGGGTTGTCGAGTGCCAGGCATTTGGGTGTGCTCTTAGCGCGAATTTGGCACAGAATGAACTGGTGGTTAGCCGCGAATCGGATAGGGAAAGGTTGGACTTACTTCTGGAGCGGTGGTATCGAGCGCAGGCTGTGGAGGTGATCAAGCAGAGAGTGGATCGGCTGGTCACCCGACTGGGACTGAGCTACAGGCGGATTATCATACGGGGGCAGAGAACCCGTTGGGGCAGTTGTTCGCCCAAGGGGAACCTTAGCTTCAACTGGAGACTGATCATGGCGCCGGAGCCCGTAATCGACTATGTCATCGTCCATGAAGTCACCCACCTGAAGGAGTTGAGTCATAGTAAGAGATTCTGGAAGCTGGTCGCTGAAGAGTGTCCCGGGTGGCGTGAACACAGGAAGTGGCTTGATGAACACGGGGCTGAACTGAATGCCAGGCTGGTTCCTCAGCAATAGAATGTGCTGCTAATAGCAGAATCCGTCCAGCAATTGACCTTCTAGCCACCTGGTCGCTTGACCTTATCCTCCAGGGCTCTTTTCACCATTTGTATTAAGACATCTTCTTTGGTGGCATGCCCTTCAATGAGATGGCGTAGATCCTCTAGTTTCTGTTGGATATTCCACTTGGCAGTCATCAATTGTTCGCTTGTCAATCCTGCAAGTACGGTGTTTTTCAATGTGGCCTGGAGTCCATCCATGGCCTTCTTGATATCCGCATGTTCGAGCATGAGTGCATGCATAATAAGGTCGCCGAAGATCGGAGGCAAGTATTCCTCTTCGTAGGAGAAATGATTCTCCATCCCCTCGCGAAGGAAACTGATG
>JBGOWL010000050.1:0-8044 GCA_041478585.1 Dehalococcoidia bacterium
ACGCTTATAGAGGTTGTTAAGCACTTGTTCAGCCTGTGCGTCCTTCTTCAGCTCGACAACAATGCGCATACCCTCTCTATCTGATTCATCACGCAGGTCGCTGATGCCTTCAATCTTCTTGTCCTTCACCAGGTTGGCAATTCTCTCTACCAGCTCCGCCTTGTTGGTCTGATATGGAAGCTCTGTAATCACAATGTGATGTCGCCCCTTTGCTACCTCCTCAATCTGCGCATCACCCCGAATTACCACTTTGCCCTGGCCAGTGGTATAAGCCTTCCGTATTTCCTCGCGTCCTATAATAATGCCACCCGTCGGAAAATCAGGGCCAGGAACAAGTTCGATCAGTTGATCAATCTCAGAATCAGGATTGTCAATCAGGAAAGCTACGGCACGGCAGACCTCCGAAAGATTATGCGGCGGAATATTTGTTGCCATGCCCACTGCAATGCCCGAACTGCCGTTGATCAGCAGGTTGGGGATTCTGCTGGGGAGAATAACGGGCTCCTTCAGACTATCATCGAAGTTGGGGGCAAAATCAACAGTATCTTTGTCAATGTCAAGCAGCATCTCCTGAGTTATGTCAGCTAAGCGTGCCTCGGTATAACGCATGGCAGCCGGAGGATCATTGTCCATGCTACCAAAGTTTCCCTGTCCATCAACCAACGTATACCTCATGGAGAAGTCCTGGGCCATACGGACCAGCGCCTCATAGACCGGAGCGTCACCATGAGGATGATACTTACCCAGTACTTCACCAACTATGCGAGCACACTTCTTGTAAGAGGAGGTATGGCGCAAACCTAGCTCATTCATGGCGTAGAGTATGCGCCTTTGCACAGGCTTCAAACCATCACGGATATCTGGCAAAGCACGAGAAACGATTACGCTCATGGCGTAATCGAGATAGGATGTCCTGACTTCATCCTCGATCTTGACTACCTTAACTGTTCCAATATCCATATCGCTCACTCAGGCCAAGACTTACTTCTTTCATCGGCAGAAGAAGCATCATAGAAGTCAGCCACAGTAAAGCCTTCTCTTTCTACCTCTGCTATCTCATCGACCTCTTCACCCAGTTCTTCATCTTCCAGCCTATTCCTTAGCAGACTCTCCCTGACATAAGGACGGAATCCCTCTTTCTCTCTTATAGGGAAGGATGGATGTCCAGCCAGATCAGGATGCTGGTAGACTTCACGAATAATCACCTTTACTTCATAATTCTTTCCGAGACTATTGATCGCTGCAACATACTCGTTGCCCAACGAAATCAGTCTAGCCAGACGTGCACCGTACTTCGGTTCCACTTCGCCAACATACTCACCACGCCCGCTCTTGCCGACCAGTCTTTGACCTTCCGCCTGAAGAATCACCTGCTCCCCTGGGGCCATCTGCGCCAATACTTCCTTAGATGCCAGATTGATAAGCTTCACCACCCTGGCCTTGCCGGTCTCTTCAACAAAAATGTCAACAACAACCTTATGAGGGTCGCCCTTTCTAGCCTTCTTTTTCAGGTGCGAAAGACGATCCAGGTTCTTCTTGGCAATATTGTTGCGGGGATCCAATTCAAGTGCGCGTCCGTAGGCTTTCCTCGCCGCCGCATATTCACCAACCTCCATCAAAGCCCTGCCAAGCCGGTTGTGGGTCTCAACATCTTCAGGGAAAAGCTCCAGAATGCTCTTGTTGGAAGCAATTGCTTCCTGCCAGCGACTCTGCAATGCCAAGGCAATGGCTTCCTTCGCATAGCCCTCTACATTCGCCTTACTTTCTTGAGGAGACAATGTACGCCCCCGAGGCTGGCGAGGGACAGGGCTTCACAGAATACCCATCCCTCAAGAATATTCTACTACAAACCTCGACAGGATTTTAGAGCTTGCTGAGGCAATTTGCAAGTGTGTGTTGTACCACGCTCTGCATGGCAGACCACCCGAGAACTGACCAGCGTCACTTATCACAACCCGCATCAAATGGGAGCGCCATGATAGAATACCAACCGAAACCGCGAAAGATTGCAGACATATAATGGAGGTGATACTATGCCAATAGTGATGGTGCAGATGTGGACGGGGAGAACCCACAGCCCGAAAGCAGAACTGGCCAGGCTCATCACTGATGCAATGGTGAGCGTGGCCCACACCACTCCAGATGCCACCATAGTCATATTCGAGGATGTAGCCAAAGAGAACTGGGCAGTGGGTGGAGTGCTCTCTTCCGATCTCAAGAAGTAGCATTGTTTCAATTCCAGATGGCAGACAGTCTATTCATTGAAGTTCGCCCATGCGAACATTATTTGCATGACTTCCTCTAGAGGAGACATCTTATGACCAAGGTTCTATTGATCAAGGTACCCATATGTCAGGAGGCATCTCATGGATAGCATCAGTATCTTGTATCTGATCCTGGCTTTGCTTTGCGTCATGGCTTCAGCTTTCTTCTCAAGCTCGGAGATAGCCTTCATCTCTCTACATAAGATCAGAATCAAGCAAATGCAGAGCCAGGGGATAGCCAGAGCAGGTCACATAGCAAAGATACTGGAGAAGCCGGAAAGATTCATCTCCACCGTGGTTCTGGGTAACAACTTCGTCAACACCGCTGCAGCAGCGTTGGGAACGGCGATTGCGCTATCGCTGTGGGGCAACCAGGGAGCAGCCGTTCTAGTCGCCACAGCGGTCGTGACAGTTACCCTTCTCGTTATTGGTGAAGTTGTACCTAAGATAGTTGGAGCGCAACATAGCGAGAGAATAGCTCTGCTGTACATCACACCGGTGACATTGCTTTCGTGGCTACTGTCGCCAGCTGTGACTGTTCTGATGTGGTTAGGAAATGCTATCAGCAGACTGATAGGAGGCCCGCCAACACGGAGAGCCATAATAACCGAAGAAGAGATTCGGACTATGATTTCCGTGGGCGAGGAAGAAGGGGTAGTAGAGGAGCATGAAGCAAAGATGCTTCATAACGTTTTTGAGTTTGGCGATCATCCAGTCGAAGAGGTAGTCATACCCAGAACTGATGTCATCTGGATCGAAAAGGGGACAAAGCTGGGCGATTTCTTGATAACCTATTCCCAGTACCCACATACTCGCTTCCCGGTGTATGAGGAGGTGACTGACAACGTCGTGGGTGCGCTTTCAATCAAGGATGTACTGATGGCCCGAGCCAAGGGTGAGCTAAACGATGAAACCCTCATCGATGGACTGATCGGCCCCGTGGTTTTCGCTCCGGCAAGCAAGCGTATAGGCAAGTTGTTCACCGAAATGCAGCACAAAGGTAACCAGATGGCAGTGGTAGTAGATGAATATGGTGGCATTGCTGGCATAGTCACCTTGAAACAACTGCTGGCACAGGTGGTCGGACGATTCGGCGATGAATTGTACCAACAAGCTGAAGAATTCCAGACTATCGATGAATACACATACGATGTAGATGGAAGCATGCGGATCGAAGAGATCAGTGAAAGCCTTGGTCTGAACCTAGCCAGCGGAGATTACGAGACCGTAGCCGGCTTGGTGCTCAATCGATTAGGCCACATACCCAAGGAAGGCGAACAACTGAGGCAAGGGGACCTGAAATTGGTCGTGAAGGAAATGAAAGGATTGAAGATCGAGAAGATTCGGATCATCAAGGAAGTGGGGTAGAGAAGCTACCTTCTTCAATATGAGCCTGCAAAGATAACAGGCTATCTACTGGTGGACCAGTCCCCCTTCCCTTGCTCCTCTTCCTTCGATTCCCCCTCAGGCGACGGAGCTCCCTCCGCAGCTTCTACCGCAACCTCCGCCACCTTCTCAACCACTTCTATCTTCTCTATATGCAGCACAGAGACTTTCACTATCACATGTTCGGGATCGTCCAGAACCGTAATACCTTCACCAAGGGCGATGTCCTGCACATGAATACCCTGATCTTCCTCAGCAAGAGAACTTACATCCACCTGCACACTCGCGGGAATCCTGTCGGGCAAGCATTCGATGTGCAAGCTGTCCAATTCATGTGACAATATATAGCCTTTGGACTTCAAAGCCGGTGCTTCTCCAACCAAAACAATGGGAACTTCTACCTTAATCTTCTCTTCCATACTCACCTGGTAGAAGTCCACATGGACCAACCCGTCTGACAATGCATCTCGCTCGACTTCGCGAACAACGGCGCTCCTAAGTTTCTTGGCTCCGTCAAGCTTCAGACCAACAAGCTTCGTTCTCCCCGCCCGCATCAGCAATTGTTCAAGTTGCCCCGTATCGCATTGCAGGGCCAGCGATTCGATATTGTGGCCGAACAGGTGCACCGGGGTAATACCCTGACGGCGTAAGAATCTAACCTTCTTGCCCACAAGCTTACGGCTATGAGCACGCAATTCCATCTGTTCCATGTTCACTCCTTCTATACGCTATATAGTATATCCAAGCTGGTGCTTGGACGGAATGGGAATAGAGATCTGTATGACACTCGCTATCTGAAGTCCAATTCTGCTAATGATACATCAAGCCATGCAAGGTGAGCAAGGAGTCAATTTCTCGGCACCAAACGTCAACCCCCTCTCAACTATCCAACAAGTGCAGATGCCTTTGAACCATCTCAATAATAAGATTCCTGCAACGCTGTCTGAATCCTCTGACCTTGCATAGAGTTGCATGGAGGATAGAAAACGGGTGATACAGTTCTACTCATCAGCCTTGAGAGAGGAATTCCTGCAAAAGCCCGTGGAAGTGATCCTTTTCTGCCCTATGCGGAGCATGGCCATAGCCTGGAAAGATCTCCAGCTTCACCTGAGGCATCAGTTCGCTAGCTCTAATAGCACCAGACAGCGGATAGTACGGATCAATGCGACTCCACACGATCAGCGTAGGCACTCTAAGCTCAGGCAATTTCTCCAGACACATCCAATGCGGGTTAGCCCCGTTTCCCATCAGTATCCTGGGATATGGCTGTGGACGTCCCAACGCTTTGCGCACGCTCCAGGCCATCATGCCCAAGAAGCCTCCAAGATAGGTCAACCTGCTGAACCCGGCCGTGTCAATAAGGACAAGCTTACGAACCATCTCCGGATAACGAAAGGCGATCTCCAGGCAAACCCTGCCACCAAGTGAATGGCCTACCATGAATGTAGGGCCCAGATCCAGAATTCGGATCAACGCCAGAATTGACTCAGTAAAATCGGACAAGGAATAGCCATCCTTGTCTTTGTCGCTCAGACCATAGCCTATTATGTCGGGCGCATAGACGCTGTACTCCTTTGAAAGGAGAACCATTGTCTCCACCCAGTCGCTCGACTCATTGGCACCGCCGTGTAGAAGGAGTACAGGTGGACCATTCCCAGCTTTGCGGAAATGTACATTATGATCACCAGCCTTCACCGTCAGGCTTTCGATACTTGTCTCCACCTGTGGGTTGTTGTGAACCTGGTTATGATCCGTCATACAGCTTATATAATGATAGACGACAGGGTTTCTTGATGCAACGTAGCATTCCCTGACGTCAGCTATTCAAGATTGAAAAATTGAAGAATATGGACAATATGATTTATCATGCCATTAGCACCGTGGAAGAGTTGCCTGATACAAACTGGTAATCAATAAAAAAGGGGGCAAAGAATTGGCAAAGAAATACGATGTGATCATAGTAGGCGGGGGGCCGGGCGGCCTTACTTGCGGCGCACTGCTGTCCAAGTGGGGATTGAAGACTCTGCTGCTGGAAAAAAACGACACGACCGGTGGCAAGGCTGTAACACCAACCAACAAGGACGGCTTCTCGGGTGAATTGGGCCCCAAACTCCAGGTGCCAGCCCAGGGGCCAAGCTTTGCTGTAGCCTTCAAAGAACTAGGCATTGAATCCGAGCTGAAACCAATTCCGCTAAGTCTCGCCGGCTTGGCATACAGAGGTCGATCCGGGAAATACAAGAAGGCCACTCTGCCTGCAACCACAGGGCTTGAGCCCGGTCCTTTCTTCGAACTCTGGGATCTGGATGATAAGGAACGTGAAGCGGCGCTGCAATTCATGATTGACATGGCCACGATGCCAGCAGATCAGCTAGACGCCCTGGATGAACTGGCCACAGAAGAATGGCTTAGCCGCCTTCCTGATGTTCCCTGGCCCCTGTACAACTACATGGCCATGCATGCCAACGCCTCGCTGGCCGAACCTATTGATCTTGTTTCAACCTCTGAACAACTAAGGATTATGCAGGACATCGCTCTCCGGGGAGCCGCCGGATACTATGTTGGCGGCTTTGGACGAGTGCTTAATGACCTGGCAAAGGCGATGAAGGCCAATGGTGGCGTCATACAGACAAAAACCAGAGTAGACAAGATAAAAGTGTATAACGGTCGAGTTACAGGAGTAGTCACAGGGGACGATACTTTCGAAGCTCCCATTGTCGTTGCCGATGTTGGCATTCAGCCCACCGTGCTCAAGTTAGTGGGGGAAAATCAATTTGATAAGAGTTATGTAAACTACGTCAAAGGGCTGGTCCCAGGCTGGGCATTCACCGGTGTAAGGTATTTCCTCAAGAAGAAAGTCTTGGACGACCAGATGTACAACATCTGGGCTGATGACACTACCATGAACCTCGAGCGCTTCCTCAAGATGAGAGCTGGCGAAATACCTGATGAGATAATGATGTTCGCCACGATTCCGTCAAACTTCGACCCCAGCATGGCGCCTCCAGGAAAGCAAATCATTGTTGCTGGCACCATCTGTTCGCCTGATCCTGACGCGAAAGAGATAAAGATGCTTTGGGACAAAATGGACGAGATGTGGAACAAGTTGTATCCCGGAGTTATGGATGCTGTCATGTACAAAGAACTGGAAGGACCAGCAGAGATATCGGTGTCTACACGAGATCATGTCATGAAGGGACAGGGGGGCGAATGCGTGGGGTTAGCCCAAATTGTGGGACAGTGTGGCAAGTACCAGCCCTCGCCGAAATCGCCAATCCGCGGTCTCTTCTACACTGGCGCCGATGTGGGCATACCTGGTATGGGTACTCACAAGGCATCAGGTGGGGGGATCAAGACAGCTCGCATGGTGCTTCAGTATCAGCGCTTCCGGCAAGCTACAGAGTAGCTTGCCGCAAAGCGAGATCAAGAGTCAACCTGACCTTCGCATTCCAGAATGTCGTCAGCCGGCAATTCAATTCTGCGATCGATTTGATGAACCCTAAACTCAGAGAGGTCCGCACCCAATCGATGGTGCACAGGGAACAAAGGGGGATTCTCTTAACCGATCCCTTAGGTATTAGCGAGAAAGCGGTATTCATACCCTATGCTTTAGCCCCTATTCTAACATTGCTAGATGGAAGTCGCGACTTGGGAACAATAAGAACCGGGTTTGAGCTGCGAACGGGTATGCCCATCACTGCTCCCGTCCTGGAGAATCTCATCTTTGAACTGGACTCTGCCCACCTTCTGGACAATGAACACTATGCTCAAGCCTACAGAGCAGCGATTGAGGATTTTCGGTGTGCCACTTCAAGGCCGCCCATCCTTGCAACTAGATGCTATCCAGCAGATCCCGATGAACTGAGCACTATGCTGCGGAAGTATTTTGATCAGGTAGAAAGCCCGGATTCACATGCCAAAGGCGAGATATGCGGTATCATTTCCCCCCATATTGACTTCGCCAGGGGTTGGCCTGTTTATGCCAAAGTATGGGCCAATGCAGCACCAGCCGTCAAGGAAGCTGAATTGATTGTCATATTGGGAACAGACCACAACGGACGGGATGGTGCAATCACCTTGACTCATCAGAACTACAAAACTCCGTGGGGCATGTTGCCTACAGACCGTGAAATAGTAGGCGAGATAGCCAGGTCAATTGGAGAAGCAGTAGCCTTCCGTGACGAACTCCATCACCGTGGCGAACACTCAATCGAGGCAGCACTCATCTGGCTTCAATATCTGTTGGGAGGCAAGCAATGTAATATGCTTCCTGTTCTATGCGGTTCTTTCCAGTCATTCATTGACCGCAGCGAGAGGCCGTCACAAGGCGCCCCGATATCAGCAACGATTGAAACACTCAGAAAGGTAATGGATCTTCGGCACACACTGGTTGTGGC
>JBGOWL010000048.1:0-8162 GCA_041478585.1 Dehalococcoidia bacterium
AGTGGTGGTATTTTGACCTGGTGGCCACCGACGGGAGCCTTGTCAGAGGTCAGCTATTCATAGCTGGCGATGTCTCCCGACCGAAAAGGGTGACGACCGGAGTCAGAGCCAGCTATGTAAAGAGCGACGGAACGGAAGTACGCATAGAGCGGAGACTGCCGTTTTCTTCCTTCAAAGCCTCGACCGAGGTGTGCGATGTCGAGATCGGCGGCAACTTCATTAGAGGAGACCTTTCACATTATGAGGTGCACATCGAGGATGGAGACACCGCCCTTGACCTGCAGCTTGACTCCAGGATCAAAGGGACTGTCAGTCATGCCTGCTTCGGCGACGAGTCAAGGTACATGTACTGGGTGGTACCCCAGCCCCGTTGCCAGGTTAGGGGAACGTTCAGAACGAAAGGGGAGACCTGCACCATAGAGGGAATCGGCTATAGGGATCATAACTGGTTGAACATTTCTCCTCTGGACCTTCTGGCACACTGGGATTGGGGGACAATCTACGATGAGGAGTTTACTATCATATTCGCCGATATTGTCACTACGAGAAGGATGGAAGGAGCTGAGATAACACCCATAATGATCTACGACTCGGAAAAGCTGGTTTACCTGACGACCGCGAAAACGAAATGGAGTCTGGCCAAGGCGGATATCAGGCTTGACCCAGTCAACCGGGTGGGGATTCCCCACAAGAACACGCTCAGAATCGAGGATGAGGGACTATCGCTGGAGGTAAACCTGGAGCTGCAAAACGTCTTCCAGAGGATAGACCTGCTGGCCGACTTCAACCCGGTGATGAGATTCCTTATCCGGACCTTCAAGGCCAAACCCACCATAACCTCCTTCTTCTCTCGCGGCTCTGGCAGGCTTTCATATGCGGGGCAACAGAAGAAAATCAATTGCAGAGCTGTGCATGAGCTGGTGAAGAACCACTAGCAGGCTTTCTCTGAAATACGAATATCAAACATTGGGAAAAGCGGGTGGTTGTTGAAGTTCCACAGGGATGGCACTCCCCTGGATGCCCTGTGGCATCCAGGCCATTGGGGCCATTTGTTACTGCGAATCAGGGGCCGTCTTTCCGATCGTTTCGAGTCCTTGTGAGGCGCGGGATCAGTTACTTCTCTCTTGGATGCCTCTTCGGAATTATCCTGGCCATGTACGGGGTCACGGGGTTGTATCTCAGCCCTTTCTTCAGGATGAGCCTGATAATGAACCTGATCAGGAAGACTTCCAGGATGACAATGCCCAGAATGGCACATAGGTCAGCCACGTTGAAGATTGTCCTGACGTGACCACCGGATGTGATCAGCTCGATGAAGTCGGTGACGTGACCATAGGCAATCTGGTCTACCAGGTTGCCCAAACTGCCGCCAACAAACAGCCCGGTGCCGAGGTTAAGTAGCGTATCATTGGATCGCTCCAATCGCCAGTAGAGGATAAGAGAGGCGAATATCATTGCGGAAGGCAGAAGCAGGGAGATAGTGGGTGAAGCATGAACCCCGAGGAATATACCGGGATTGACCACGTGGGTTATCCGAAGCCAGGAGTCGTGCGGTATTGCCTCTCCCAGAGGCAGGCTCTCTCTCACCCACAGTTTGGTGAGCTGATCTACTTCCAGTGCCACAAGAGCCAGAAAAGGGGCTGACTGCACTTGATGCCACAAACCTGGTATCTGGAGGTCTCTACTGGCTGCGATCTTTCTCATGACTTGCCCTCAATAAGTTGTACCACTGAATGCCTCTTCAAAGCCATTCTCTCACGGGCTTCCCGTTTCTATGAACGAAAAATGGACTATCTGATGGCATACTGAACACGATACGCCGGCGCACTTGCGTGAGTATCTCATTTCACAGCATGAACTTCACAGAAACGTCTCATTGCGGTTCCGTTCCCGAGAAGATGGTATATGTAGCAGACCTTGGATTCACCGCAGAATGGCAGGCTGCCAGGTATTTTGTGTCCTCAAAAAGATTTGGGTTTTACATGGCCATTTGGAAAACGGTATAATTACCGTTGGGAATGGCGACTAAGGTCACTGCAAACCGGCTCAACTCGAATGTAACCAGTAGCAGTCGTCTTCAACTGGCGACTTCTGCCTCTCAATTTCACCATCGATTCCTGGAACCGCACCACGTCCAGTGCCAGACCACGTCCTTCTGGGCAGGTTCACAAGTTGAAGTAGATGAGCTTTGCTCGGCGCAGAGCTGTAAATCATATGGGTATGAGATACAAGACTAACAGATGAGGACACTTTAGATAGAGGAGGGAAAATGATCGGAATCTGTTCGTATGGCGCATATGTACCCCTTTATAGATTAGCCCGTGAGATAATGGTTCTCGAGGGCAAGGGGGGTGCGGGAGAGCGATCAGTGGCTGGTGCTGACGAGGATGCTCTTACTATGGCGATTGACGCCATTCTCGACTGCACGAAGGGGATGGATCGCGGATCAATCGAAGGATTGCTCAATGCCACGACGTCATCTCCATTCGCTGAGAAGCAAATTGCAGCCGCAGCCGCAGCCGCACTGGATTTCAAGGACAATATCATTGCAGCAGACATCGGCCATTCACTCAGAGCGGGCCTGACTGCGGTAAAGCTGGCTGCAGACACTGTCAAGGCTGGCTCGGCAAAGAAGGTAATGGTCACGGCCGCCGACCGCCGTCTTGGGACTCCCCTTTCAGCCCTGGAATCGAATGGCGGCGACGGGGCTGCCGCTCTCCTGCTGGGGGACAAGGATGTGATTGCCAGTATTGAAGGCTTCTATTCATTCTCGTCTGATTTCACTGATACCTGGAGACCAGCGACTGATCAGTTCGTCCATGTCTGGAGTGACCGGTTCGCTGTGGCTGAAGGCTACCAGCCTATGATGCAGAAGGCACTGGCTGCAGCCATGAAGAAGTTTGGGGTTGAGGCCAAGGACATCACCAAGCTTGTCTATAGCGGTCCGGATGCCAGGACGCACGGGTCCATAGCGACAGCGCTGAAGTTTGATCCCAAGACCCAGGTGCAGGACCCGCTCTTCAACATGCTGGGCAACACCGGTGCCGCCTTCCCACTGATGCTGTTGGTGGCCGCTCTGGAGAAGGCCAAGGCTGGAGATAGCATACTGGTAGCTGCCTATGGTGACGGAGTCGATGTAATGCTTCTTAAGGTAACGGATGCTATTGAGAAAGCCAGAGACAGACACGGTGTGCTGGGCTATCTGAAGTCAAAGAAGATGCTGCCCAGCTATGTGAAGTACCTCAGACTGCGCCATCTCTTCTTTGTTGAGTCATCACGGATGACCCCCATTACCCCGGGCCTGGCGCAACTCTGGAGAGAGCGGGATTCGATGTACAAGCTTCATGCCAGCAAGTGCAAACAGTGCGGCTGGATAGAGTTCCCCATACGGAGAATCTGCCCCAAGTGCTACTCCAAGGATGACTATGAGCAGGTTAAGCTTCTTGACCAGAAAGTCAAAGTCTATAGTTTCAGCGCAGACACCATCCCGACTATTCCTGAGGTGACTGACCCACCGTTGGGTAGAGCCATAATTGACTTTGAAGGCGGGACGAGGATGGAGCTTGAGATGACGGACTTTGGCAACATCCAAGACCTCAAGGTTGGTCAGCCTATGGAGATGACCTTCAGAAGGCTGGAGAGGCAGGGAGACGTTGCTGCCTACGCTTGGAAGTGCAAGCCAGTGCGATAAGAAGGAGGAAGAAATGGGTACGATAAAAGATAAAGTCGCCATAATCGGAATGGGTTGCACCAACTTTGGTGACCTCTGGAAGAAGGGTGTGCCTGATTTGATCATTGACTGTGCCTATGAGGCGTACGAGGATGCCGGAGTGGGCCCAAAGGACATCGAAGCTGTGTTCGTGGGTAACGTTTCCTCCAGTATGTGGACCGGGGCTACGGTGACGGAGGCTCTGCAACTGGACAAGATACCCGCCACCAGGGTGGAGAACAACTGCGCCACCGCGGCTGAAGCCCTCAGGGTAGGCGCCTTCTCTGTTGCCGCTGGCATGTATGATACCGTCCTCTGCGTTGGCTTCGAAAAACTGAAGGACTACGGCAGTGGTGCTCTGGAGATGCCTGGCTCATTGCACCCCATTTCGGTCGTTGGTTCGGCACCGGCTTCCTTCGCCAAGTCAGCCGTGCAGTACTTTGAGAAATACAAGATCCCCTTCGACAAGGGGAAAGAGATTCTGTCCAAGATTGCTGTGAAGAACCATGCCAATGGCGCTCTTCACCCCAAGGCCCACTTCCGAAGAGCAATAACCCTGGAGACTGCTCTCAACGCTCCTATGATTGCCTGGCCTCTGGGATTGTTTGACTGCTGCCCGGTAACCGATGGCGCGGCCTGCGCCATTATTACCAGCGCGGAAAAAGCCAGGGCTATGAAGAAACCTCACGTATTGATAAAGGGCCTTGGCTTGGCGGTTGGCCGTATTGACCCGTTCAAGGGCAAGTTCCGCTCCGACGTCGACATCACCTTCTGGGATGAGACCTGGGTAGCCGCTCAGCAGGCCTATGAGCAGGCAGACGTAAAGGATCCCCGCAAGGAAATAGGTTCGGCTGAGGTTCATGACTGCTTCACCATCACTGAGTTGATCATTTATGAGTCTCTGGGCTTCTGTCCTCGGGGTAAGGGCCCTGAGGAGGTGGATAAGGAGTCCTTCACACTCAAGGGAGACCTGCCGGTCAATACCGACGGTGGTTTGAAATCCTTCGGCCATCCTGTTGGGGCCAGCGGACTTCGCATGGTCTATGAGCTCTACAATCAGCAGTTGGGGAGAGCCGGGGAGCGTCAGTTGAAGAATCCCAAGCTCGGTTTGGCGCATTCACAGGGTGGTACGCCGGGTATGTTCCAGGCGTCTGTGACTATTGTTGGGCCGGCACACTAACACCATAAACGGAATTGGAACCGCTCGATGGGGGCAGTGAGAACTGCCCCCGCATGCCCCTGCATGAGGCAGGGTTGGTGATGTTGATATTTGAGCAGGGACTGCCATGTCTGCTTGTGGCAGGCCAATTATGATGAGGGTGCTTTCCGCTTTCAAGGAATTTCGTGCAGTGAGTTGTGGTTCTAGGAGGATACATGGATTTTGGCTTCACACCTGAGCAAGAAGCATGGCGTCAGGAGATAAGAGATTTCCTCAAAGATAATCCCCCTGAGAAGTTTCCCACCCAAACAGGCGAAGATTCCTGGGGACATGGTGCTTTCTCGTACGAGTTCGTTCGTCTTCTTGGTAGCAAGGGATGGCTATCTCTGACATGGCCTAGGCAATATGGAGGACGGGAACGGCCATGGATAGACCTTCTTATCCTCTTCGAAGAGTTGGCTTATGCCAGGGTTCCATGGGCGGCTGGTGCCATATGCTGGTCAATGAGTAATACCGTGCTCGATCTGGCGAGTGAGGAGTTGAAGCAGGAATTCCTCCCCGGCATTGGCAGTGGCGAGACGATGCTCTGGCTGGCCATGAGCGAGCCGGATGCAGGGTCAGACCTGCTGGCCATGCGGACGACTGCCATAGAGCAGGATGACTGCTTCCTGGTCAATGGGCAGAAAGTGTGGAGTGCCCTGGCGCACCTTTCGCATTACGGCTTTCTTTTTGCCAGGACTGAGACTGATCCAAAGGTGCCCAAGTGGGCCTCTATAAGTCTGTTCCTCCTGGACAAGAGCCTTCCTGGTGTCACCATCAGTCCCATGACCAGCATGCTGGGTGATATCTTCCACAGCGAAGTGTTTATGGACAATGTGCGTATACCCAAGAGATACCTCCTGGGGGAGAAGAACCAGGGTGTCATACATCTGACTAAGACCCTGGAGTTCGACCGTTTTTGGGCTCGCTTTCCCAAACCGAGGTTCTGTCAGAAAATCTTGCATGATCTGGTGCAATATGCCAAAGAAACGCGGCGAGATGGCGCGCTTCTGTCACAGGACCCTCGTGCCAGACACCTGATGGTTGAGAGTGCTGTGGAAATTGAGACCTGCCGTCAGGTTTTCTGGAACGTTGGTTGGAAGATAGACAAGGGACTACCGCTGACTTATGAAGCATCCGCGGCCAAGGTTTTTGCGGACGACATGGGGCTGCGGTTCTTTGATAGAGGTATGCAGATTCTGGGCCCCTATGCCTATCTCGATGAGGCTGACAAATGGGATCGCCTCAGAGCTAATATGCGCCGCTGGTATCTTTGGACCGCTGGCGACAGTCTGGCAGGCGGTACCTCGGAGATCGCCAGGAATACCATGGCGACTGCAGGTCTGGGCCTGCCGCGGAAATAGTCCGACCGTTCGGAGCGAAGAAAAGGAGTTCAGGATGGACTTTGGCCTTAGTGAACAGCAAGAGATGCTAAAGAAGACTGCCAGGGATTTCTTTATCAAAGAATTGCCCAGAACATTAGTAAAAGAGCTGGCTCAAGATCCGAAGGGGTACCCGCCCGAGCTGTGGAAGAAAATGGCCGATTTGGGCTGGACTGGATTGGTACTGCCGGAGGAATATGGTGGCTCTGGAGCGACCTTCCTTGATTTGACTATCCTTCTGGAGGAGATGGGGCGGGCCTGTTTGCCGGGGCCTTTCTTGTCCACTGTGGTGCTGGGTGCCCTAACCATCATGGATGTCGGCAGCGAGGAACAGAAGAAATCGATTCTGCCGAAAGTGGCGGAGGGTGAACTCGTATTGACGCTGGCCATGGCAGAACCGCACGCCATCTACCGTGGTGATTTCTTCGAGGTGGAGGCCAAGCATGTAGGTCATCACTACACCATCACCGGTACCAAGCTATTTGTGCCCGATGCCCATGTAGCTGACTACATAATCGTGGCGGCGAAGACGAAGGGCGGGATAACCCTATTCCTCGTCGATGCCAAGAGCCAGGGGGTGCACTGCAAGTTGCTGCCGGCAATGGCAGGCGAAAGACAGTGTGAGGTCAGATTCGATGGTGTCAAGTTGACCAAGGCAGACATGCTGGGTGCTGTAAACCGGGGGCAGGACTACCTCGAGAGGATAATGCACAGGGCTGCCGTGGCCAAGTGCGCCGAAATGTTAGGTGGGGCCGAACAGGTCATGGAGATGAGCGTACAGTATGCCAAGGACAGGGTGGCATTTGGCCGCCCGATTGGATCATACCAGGCCATCCAGCATCATTGTGCCAACATGTTGAACGATCTTGATGGCTGCCGCTGCATGACACGGCGGGCGGCCTGGATGGTTAGCGAAGGCCTGCCGTGTGCGATGGAGGTGTCACTGGCCAAGGCCTGGGTGGGTCAGGCCTGTCACCGGATGACTTGCCTCGGTCATGAGATACACGGCGCTATCGCCTTCCAGCATGATCATGATATGCACCTTTACTTCAAACAAGCTGTGGTGGGAGAAGCTGCTTTTGGCAGCAGTGGGCATCACGGTGAGGTAGTGGCCAAAGAATTGGGACTCTAGCCAGATAGATAAGGAAAGGAGGGTTTGATGGACTTTCGTTTTACTCCAGAGGAAGAAGCCTTCCGGAGAGAGGTGAGGGAATTCCTCGACAAAGAGTTGCCGCAGGACTGGCCCGGCGTGGATCCGGACATGTACCACGAGGATGCCTTTGACGAGATTCACGAGGTCAGCATGGCCATGCAGAAGAAGCTGGCGGGCAAGGGGTGGTTGGGATTGACTTGGCCCAAGAAATACGGAGGCCATGAGCAGCCCCTCTGGAAGCAGATCATTCTGGAAGAGGAGATGACCTATCGTGGAGCCCCGGGTTTGGATGCCTACCAGTTCGTGGGAGGCATGGGTGATCTGCTCCTGGAGTTTGGCACCGAGGAACAAAGACAGAAACATCTACCCAGGATGGTGCGTGGGGAAATCAAGGGCGCCACTGGCATGAGCGAGCCGAATGCAGGTTCAGATTTGGCTAACATCCAGTTGAAGGCTGACTTGCAGGGGGACTACTTCATCCTCAATGGGCAGAAGACCTGGCAAAGCGCTGCCCACAAGGCCGACTTGGCTCCCGTTTATGTTCGGACTGACCCCAATCTTGCCAAGCACAGGGGTATCAGCATACTTCTCGTCGACTACAAGAACACTCCAGGGATCACCATGAGACGGCTTGAAATGATGAGCGGCCTGGGAGCTTTCAATGAAGTCTTCTATGACAATGTCAAGATACCCAAGGAGAACCTGCTTGGTGAGATCAAT
>JBGOWL010000243.1:0-3240 GCA_041478585.1 Dehalococcoidia bacterium
CTGAGTTGGCGAACCACAGGACTCCGATAAAGAACCTCTATGCCACAGGGGCCGGCTGGCATATGCCCACCTCGGGGTCAAGCGAAGCATACAACTGCTACAAAATCATCGCTAAGGATATGGGGCTGGGCAAGCCGTGGGAGGAGCCAGGCAAAGAAGAGCCGGATTCCCTGGTTGAGCAGGTGAACCTCCTCTTCAAGAAGATGGGGAAAACGTCCAAGACATGATATGCCAGGACAGATCTGTGCCGTTGAGCGAGATGGTTGTCCGGCTATCCTCTGACTGCATGGAATAGGGACTATGCAGGAGTCTCTCCTGCAGGCGCGCAAGTAGCGGCCGATAACAGAAGCTGAGCGGGGCGACCGGGGAAAGGATCGCCTCAGAAGGGGGTGAAGAAGTGAAAACGAGGGTGAAATCCAAAGCACTGGAGGCATTCGTTGAGGCCGCCGAGACCATCGTCAATCCTCAACTGAAGAAGTGGATTGAGCAGGGGGGCAAGGTGATGGGCTACTTCTGCTGCTATGCCCCGGAGGAGGTCATCACCGCCGCCGGCATGGTACCTTTTCGGGTGAGGGCTACCGGAAGCACCAGCACCGAGCTGGCGGACGCTTACCTCACCAACATCAACTGCTCCTTCTGCCGCCATGCTTTCAACATGGGTCTCCGGGGAGACTACGATTTCCTCGAAGCCGTTGTCTGGCTGAACAACTGCGATCACATCCGCCGCATCTACGACAACTGGAGGCGCAAGGTGGGGACTCCACTGGCGCATATGATGAGCCTTCCCAAGTTGACCACCGACAAGCAGGTGGGATGGTGGCGGGAAGAACTGGCAATCTTGAAGGAGGCACTGGAGAAGCACCTGGGCATCACCATCACCAACGAGAAGCTGCGCCGGGCGATAAAGACCCACAACGAGACAAGGCGCCTGCTGAGGCAGCTCTATGAGCTCAGGAGGAAGGACAACCCTCCGATCACCGGCGCCGACACGCTGGCGGTCGTCATTGCCAGCACCGCCATGCCCCGGGAGCAATTCAACAAGATGCTTGCGGAGTTGCTGGATGAGCTGAAAGGTGCTGAAGTGACGAAGGACTACAAGTACAGGCTGATGCTGGTGAGCAGCATCCTCGATGATCCGAAGTACGTGAAGGTTATCGAGGATCTGGGAGGGCTGGTGGTCACCGACTCGATGTGCTTCGGCAGCCGGATGTTCTGGGCGGACGTGGACGAGAAGGCCAAGGATCCGCTGGATGCCCTTGCCAGGTACTACATCCAGGTGAAGCCTGCCTGCCCAAGGATGTTCGGGGGTTTCCTGCAGAGATCGAAGTTCGTCATGGACATGGTCAAGGAGTTCAAGGTGGACGGGATTATTGGTCTGCGGATGGTATTCTGCGACCTGTGGGCCGGTGAGCTCTTCATGCAGGAAAAGGACCTGCAGACAGCGAGCATTCCCGTACTGCATATGGACAGGGAATACCTCATGGCCGGCACCATCGGCCAAGCCAGAACCAGGGTTCAGGCATTCATGGAGAGCATAGGAGGTGAACGATGACCGGGAGATCGATGAACGATAAGTGCCTGCAGAAGCTGGTACAAGAGCGCGACATGCTCGGCATGATGGTGGAGACGTTTACCAAGACCTCCACAGGGATTGACCTCCACTATGTTCCCACCAAGGCCTTCGTTGACCATCATAATGAGATAATCAGGCGCTATATATCTGGCGAGCCTTTTATCACCAGCTACTTCTGCTGTGCGCCGGAGATATATACCGCTATGGACCTGCCATGGAATACCTTCCTGACCCCCGCGTTCACCGGTGCGATCACGCCGACCTTTCACGATGAGATCGATGCCAGCGGGAAGATGTTCACGGGAATGGACCTGTGCACCATCATCAGGCTGGCGGGATACTATGTCGAGGAAGACCTGGTGCCCCCGCCCACCGCGGTCATCGCCATGATCCACCCCTGCGACGGCATAAACGTGGTGCACCAGGTAATGGCGAAAAACGAGAAGTGGAACAAGATCCCCGTATTTGGCGCTGACCCGCCGTACTGGGAGGACGAGCGAAGTTATGAGTACTACGCTGACGAACTGAAGAAGATGGTGGAATTCCTGCAGAAGCACACCGGACTCCCCCTGGATACCAGCCGGCTCCGTGAGGTCATCAAGGAGTCGAACAAGCAGATCACGCTGTGGCAGGAGTGGAACGACCTGAGGCGGGCGGTACCCTGTCCACACGGCGGAGGCATGGGACTGGAGATGTTCGGGGAGGCCACGACCGTTCATACCGGCATGCCCGTGGGCACTGCCTGGATGAAGGACGTCATTGCAGATGCTGAGTCGCTGGTGCGGCAGGGCAAGGGCGCAGTACCGAAGGAGAGGATCAGGCTGTTCTGGTTCGATATCTTGTCTCTGGGACTGACCCTGGAGCTTTTCCCTTGGTTGGAGCAGGAGTGGGGAGCGGTGGTGGCCATGGAGATGTTCGGTTATTCGCCATACACGCAGATTGACACCTCAACCGAGGACTCCATGTTCAGGGGATTGGCCGTGCGGGCTTTGCATGAAGTACCGATGATCAGACAGGCCCGGGGTGTGGCGGACCTTTTCCTCACCGATATAGAGCGGATAGTGAAGGACTGGAAGATAGATTGCGTTGTCTACCCGGGCTATATGGGGCACAAGGACGGCTCAGGCAGTGCAGGCCTGATGCGGGAGAAGTGCCGCGAACTGGGGGTCCCATTCCTGTACATCGGTATGGATCTGTTTGACGACAGGTATACCACGCTGGATGAGCTCAAGGACAAGTTTTCCAAGTTCTTTACGTCGATGGGGATGGGCTAGAAACGAACGCAGAATAAGGAGGAGAAATGGCCCAGAAGTTTGATATGATCATTGTCGGCGGTGGCCCGAACGGGCTGGCAATCGGTGCCTACCTGGCCAAGGCGGGACAGAGGTGCCTGTTGCTGGAGAAGAGGTTTGAGGTCGGCGGCGGCCTGATGACAGAACAGGTCACCCTACCGGACTTCTTCCACAATACCCATGCCGTCTACCACATGATGGTGGACTACGCGCCCATATATCAGGACCTGGATTTCGATGAATACCAGGTCAAGCACATCAGACCGGAGCTACAGTGGGCTCTGCCCCTGAAGGATGGCAAGTGCCTGTGCATCTACACCGATGTGGAGAGGACCTGTGCCTCTATAGCCAAGTTCTCCAAGAAAGACGCCGACA
>JBGOWL010000142.1:0-4904 GCA_041478585.1 Dehalococcoidia bacterium
GTATTTCCCCGGTAGGTGATTACCCCCGACCAATGCCCCTCGCCGATTCGCCCAACCACAAGCCATCGGGGCTCGCCTGAGGTCCTGGCCGGGATTTCGACCAGTTTCAAGTCAAGCCATAGCGCCTTTGCCTGGACGAAGTCAATACCATGCTTCGCCAGATTCTCCTTGCTTTTGGCCGGGTGAAACTCGAAGTCTATGGTATAGTTATTATATACTTAATATACCATTTATCAACCATTTAGGGAAGGCATAGTTGCTGTTGTGCGTGGCAAGCAGTTCTTTGATCGCACGGGCGGTTAGTTTGCGCGTGGGAATAGCGGCGCATTAGTGCTATAATGAACTCGATGGTTGGCATCCTGGAGGGCCAAAGATGACAACAGAGTACACTCATCCCGAGCTGGGCGAGGAAGTGCGGTCACTGGCGGGCTACTACATCCCTCGTGAGGAACATACACTGCCTCATGACGGCCGAGAAGTGCTTTACATCGTGGGAGATGCCTGCATTGAGGCTTCTTGTTGTGGTGGGGCCAGTTGGAGCTACATCCAGGTTCCCGGATTCCTGGTTAAGAAGCATGTGCGTGGTGGGGGAACCGTACCGGTCGTGTCCGAGGTGGAAACCATTCAGGACAAGGATGTCCGCAACAAGATCACGGGGTCTCTGCTGAAAGAATACCCGGGGGCCAGGGTAGAGATCTGGTAGTCAGTACATTGGGCTGAACCTCTGAGCAAAGGCTTTTCCGATCGAATAGTCAAGGTGTGGCAGTTTGAAGCTGGATCTACATACCCACTGTCGTGAGGCGACAGGTTGTCCCGATCCTACCCCGGATATCGTGAGACGGATTGTTGCTGCCGTAAAGGCGCAAGGGTTGGATGGGATTGCCATAACGGAGCACTACACCGATTCCTATGCCTACGAAGTGAAGGAGATAGTTCACCGCTATTTCAATGATGAGATTCTTGTTATCCCTGGCAGGGAGATCGACAGAGTATTTCTGAGGATTGAGAAAGGGTTGTTCCACTTGGTGGAGCTATATCTCCCCGGTGATATCACCTTCAGGTTCATAGCCCATCCCGGCCATCCACATATCAGGGATCTTGGTTCGTACATAGACGGTGACATCCATGGTATTGAGCTCAGAAATCCCGAGCACGACCATGAGATGAATGACAGTATGATAAGGGAACTGGCCGAGAAGCATGACCTTCTCCTGCTGACCAACAGCGATGCCCATTCCCTGGCAGACATTGGCACCTATCATAACGAGATCGATATCGAGGTGCTTTGTGCTCGGGCCAGGAAGGACTGAACAGGAGGAAGCTCCCGGTTTGGACCATGTCTTTCACCCTCGATCGATGGCTGTGGCTGGCCTCTCTCCGGATCCACACGGGACTTGGCTGAACCAGGTCTATTTCGACTCGCCTCTCAAGATGGGTTTCAAAGGCCCACTCTACCCCATAAATCCGAAGGGAGGCCGTATCGGCAGTTTTCAAGTCTACCCCAGCCTCAAGGATGTGCCTGGCCCTGTGGATCATGTTGTCTCCTGCATTCCAGCTCGGCACACGCCTAAGCTGCTGGAGGACTGCCGCGACATCGGGGTCAAGGTGGTCCAACTCTACACCGCCGGATTTGCTGAGACAGGCGAGCCAGAGGGCATTGAACTGCAGAAGAGACTGGTGGAGATCGCCCGCAGCAGCGGCATACGAATCATTGGACCCAACTGCATGGGCATCTATTGTCCCCAATCAGGAATGAGCTTCTCAATGGACTTCCCCAGGGAAAGCGGCTCCGTCGGACTCATTTGCCAGAGCGGCGGCAACACCATCTACATTATCCGCAGCGCTGCTGTGCGGGGACTTCGTTTCAGCAAAGCCATAAGCTACGGCAATGCCTGCGATATCAATGAATGTGACCTCCTTGAATATATGGCCGATGATCCTGAGACCAAGGTTATCGCTGCCTACATCGAAGGCGCCACTGATGGACAGCGCCTGGTCAAAGCGCTGTCCAGGGCAACCGCTGTCAAGCCGGTGGTCATATTCAAGGGAGGCTATACCGAGGGTGGGAGCAGGGCTACCGCATCCCACACCGGCTCTCTGGCCGGGGCTGACCTCGTTTGGGATGGCCTTCTGAAGCAGATGGGAGCCATCAGAGTGTACAGTGTGGAAGAAATGACTGACGTACTGGTGGCGCTGCTCCACATGAGACCGCCACTGGGGTTCAATCTATGTGCTGTGGGGATTGGTGGTGGTGCCAGTGTGCTTGCTACAGACGAAATGGAGCGGGCTGGGTTGAGACTGCCCGCCATACCAACGGAGACAGGAAACAGGATGAGAGAGCTTATCCCTCTGGCTGGGGGAATGCTGAGCAACCCCATCGATGCCTTCCCCCTGGTTGGGATAGTGCTGAGCCGGCTTCCCGGAGGTAGGCCTGCTTCTAGTGAGCAGGGAATACCCGTCGCCACGGTGGCACTGGGAGACAGGGGATGGGGTGATTTTCTCAAGGCGATTGAGGACTGGCAGGGGATACATCTGGCACTGTTTCACTTTGCTTTCGACATACCGCCCATCCCTGTCGATGATTGGGTCGCGGTTACGGTGGAGCCAACGCTTGCTGCTGTGAGGGAATGCAAGCTACCTGTGGCCGTAGTCCTCCACTCCGTGGTTACCGAGGGTTCGTGGCATACTTCACTCAAGATACAGCAGATTTGCCTGCGTGAAGGTATTCCCTTCTTCCTTACCCTGAGAGGAGCGGCTCAGGCTATCCGCAAGCTCATAGAGTTCAACAGAGCCTATCCGGAGAAGCTGGCCGGGCTGCATGAGGCGGCTTGATCAGCCTCAGATTCGGGTAGGAATGGCTGTATTGCTGCATCAAGATTTGTACTGCAGTGGCGGATCTTCGATCCGTAGAGAATTGGTCGGGAAGCGGGAAGGTTGAATGCACCTCCCTGGTAGAATACAATGGCTTCGATGGGCAGACAAACCGTTGGTTTTAACAAAGCCCTGAGCAAGATGGCAGGGGTTCTCAACTCAAATCTCACCGCCAGCGAGAAGCTTCACCTCCTTGTAGAGACCACCAGCCAGGCTCTGGGCGTTCGGGGTTGCTCTCTGTTGCTTCTCGATGCGCAGAAGAAAAGGCTGATTCATGCAGTTGCCCGCGGTCTCACCGAACGCTACCTGAGAAAGGGCTTCGTCGAGGCCGATAGAAGCCTGTCGGAGGTGATGGAGGGAAAGACTGTGATGGTAGTCGATACAGCCACTGACCCCCGTGTTCAGTTTGAAGAACTGGCACAGCAGGAGCGAATAGTATCTATCATGGGAGTGCCTCTCTGGGTCAAGGGGGAAATGGCTGGCAGCGTTCGTGTCTATTCACGCACCAGGCGGGAGTTCACTTCGGACGAAGAGGGATTTCTTGTCACAGTGGCCAACCTGGCGGCAATGGTCTTGCAGTCAGACCGGTTTGCAGCAGTAGAAGACAGTCCCCCGATTACCGAAACCGGAGTTCCGCCTTCTTCCGCTGCAACAGTTCCAACGCTGAGGTCAGTCTCCTTTGCCCACCCCAGCGAGGAGGAATTCGCCCATCTCCTCGATTTCTATCAGATTGAGTGGGTATATGAGCCACGCTCCTTCCCCGTCGAATGGGAAGAGAAAAAAATCACGGAGATGTTCACCCCTGATTTCTACCTGCCCGGACAGGACCTCTACATTGAGGTGACTACACTCAAGCCAGGGCTTACCAGGGATAAGCATCGGAAGCTGCGACGCCTGCGAGAACTCTACCCTGGGGTCAATGTCAAGCTGCTTGCCCGACGCGATTATGACCGTTTGCTGGCCAAGTACGGACACGGCCCCCTTGCAGGCACAAAGACCCGAGGTGTTGGCCGCATACTCCTCAGCGCGGATCAGATCCAGTCAAGGGTGCGCCAAATGGCCGCTGAGGTCTCTCGGGATTACGATGGGCGTCACCCAATGCTCGTGGGTGTATTGCGAGGCGTGTTCTGCTTCATGGCGGATCTGATGCGCTACCTCACCGTTCCTGCAGACGTCGACTTCATGGCTCTTTCGTACTATGGGCCTCAGGCTGGAGGAGCAGTGCGTATTACCAAGGATCTCGATATGAACCCCGAGGGCCGCCATGTGCTGCTGGTAGAGGACATTGTGGATACCGGAATGACCTTGGGCTTCATCATGGCTCACTTGAAGGCACGTCATCCGGCCAGTCTTGCAGTCTGTACCTTACTCGACAAGAAGGTGAATCGCTTGGCGGGTGTTTCCCTTGACTATGTAGGCTTTGAGGTTCCAGACGAGTTCCTGGTTGGCTACGGACTTGACTATCGAGAGGAATACCGGAATTTGCCCTTTGTGGCTCTGTTGCGTGAAGAAAAGGCAACACCGCCGGAATCGCCACCAAAACTGTCAGAACCGCTGCCCAAACCTCCAGGATCGCCGCCAGCCCCGCCCAAATAGCCGAAATAAAAAAACGCCTCGGGTGACCTCTCCAGCCTCCCTAACGTCTTCCCGCTTCCCGGTCCCTTTCGCTTCCTACTCGTTCCCCGTAAGCGGCTTCTTGTTGCTTATAGCTGGTTCAATCACCCGAGAGCAATTCATATAGTACCATTCTTCGCTGATTCTGTCAAGACGGATCGATGATGTTGAAAGAGATTGAGGATCATTGGGAGGCAGTTAGGTGCCATCATTATTCATAAGATGGGGTATGTTTCTCACGTTTGCTGCCACCCCCAGCTCATCCAAGAACTGGTGAAGACAGTTCATGGAGTATACCTTCGGATGCTGTCGCAGGTTTGTGCAGAAATCAACCCCAAGCCATTGACTTGAACCTACAGCCAGATCGGCAAGAATTCTATTTGCGTGGCTCCGCTGCCCGTTCGGCCGCAGGTGTGGCA
>JBGOWL010000106.1:0-6103 GCA_041478585.1 Dehalococcoidia bacterium
TCCCAGACCACCGGTGGGTGGCATACCATATTCCAGCGCTAGAATGAAATCCTCCTGATAGTGCTCGGCCTCATCGTCCCCGAAGCGGGCACGCCATTCCTCCTGGACATCGAACCGCGCCGCTTGCTCGATGGGGTCATTTAGCTCGGTAAAGGCGTTGGCGAACTCCATGCCGGCAGCGAAGGCTTCAAATCGTTCCACAATCTGGGGATTGTCAGGTTTAGTCTTGGCCAGCGGTGTAGTATCCGCCGGGTAGTCGATGAGAAAAGTGGGTTGAACAAGGTTAGGCTCTACAAAGGTGGAAAGCAGCTTGTCGACCATGTAGGCTGGGCTCATGGTCTGATCAAGTTCCATACCCTTTTCTTCCATAGCCTGACGCAGGCCTTGGCCACCATCGCGCAAGCATTGGTCAATGTCTATGCCGCAGCTTTCCCGAACGGCATCGCTCAGTGTCAGGCGTTTCCACGGAGGAGTGAAATCGAGGATGAGATCACCGTAGTTGACCGTTGTGCCCCCCAAAACCTCTAGGGCGATACGGGACACCATCTCCTCAAGCATGACCATGACGTCGTTGTAGTCGGTGTACGCTTCATAGCTCTCCAGAGTAGTGAACTCGGGATTATGTTTGATGGAGATGCCCTCATTGCGGAAGATACGGCCTATCTCATAGACTTTGTCAAAGCCGCTGACAATCAGTCGTTTCAGATATAGCTCCGTGGCAATCCGCAGGTAAAAGTCCTGATCGAGGGCTTGATGATGAGTAATGAAGGGGTGAGCTCTGGCTCCCCCGGCTATTGGCTGGAGCACAGGGGTCTCCACCTCGATGAAGCCTTTCCCATCGAGGTAACGCCGCATTGCAGAAATGACTTGGGTGCGCTTCAGGAAGATATCTTTGGTTTCTTGGTTAGAGATAAGGTCCAGATATCGCTGGCGATAGCGCTTCTCCATGTCAACCAATCCATGCCATTTCTCAGGCAGAGGCTGAAGTGACTTGGCGAGGAGAGTGAAATCAGATACATTGATGGTGATTTCACCCCTGCGCGTCCTGAACAGCTCGCCGCTCACCCCGATGAAGTCGCCGAGGTCAAGTTCCTGAACGGATGCATATTTCTCCCCACCTATTTTGTCGCTGCCGAAATAGGCTTGAATCTTCCCTGAACCATCCTGCAGGTCAATGAAGGTAGCCTTTCCCATATCGCGATGAGCTACAATGCGACCGGCAAGAGCGAATGCTGTCGCCGGAGCAACTCTGTCTTGTTCGAACAAAGCCTTGGCTTCCTGCGCGGTGTGGGTACGGTTGTAGCGATTGGGATAGGGGTTGATTCCCTGCTGGCGAAGCTTCTGCACTTTGTCAGCCCGTTGCTGGTTAATATTCTCTAGTCTTTTGCTCATTGCCTTCGTCGGGTAGCGATATTATAAGGTATTCTTATCGTGAACCGCAAAGGTGCACGAGGTGTGATTGACCCCTATCCTAGCTGATAGTATAGTGAGTTATGCGCTCCACAGAGAAAGGCTGAGAAAACGATGGACAAGTGGGCAATGGCAGGTCGACTGATGGGCATTGGTTGGTACATCGGTTTCTGTGTGGCCGGCGGGATACTTGGTGGGATTTGGCTTGACAAGAAAGTTGGCACCACGATAATATTTAGCTTGGTTGGGGTTGTCCTAGGCTTGGTACTGGCCTTATATGGCACGTATCGCATGATCTCTCCGCTGATGAGAGAGGGAAAAGACAAAGGCAGTAATGGTGAATAATGCCTAGCCTGGGCTGCTCCACACGGCTATTAGTGATAATAGCTGTCGTCGTTCTGGGTCTCTTCCTGGTTGGACTGGTTGGCGGGGCTATCGGCGAAGGTCTTCTAGGAGAGAGGGTCATCGGTCTCCTGGATGTGCCTCCACTTGAAATCCACTCATTCTTCAAAGGTGACGTTCTCTTCCATGCCGGCCCCCTCGCTATCTCGAACACCCTGCTCGCTTCTTGGGTGACTATCCTTGTGGTAGTGGCTCTGGCATTTGCTGCCACACGCAAGATGAAGATCATACCCGGCCGCTTGCAGGGTCTGTTTGAATCTGCTCTGGAAATGCTCTTGAACTTCATAGAGAGCGTGGCGGGGCACAAGAACGGCCGCAGGTTCTTCCCTGTAGTTGCTACAATCTTCATCTTTGTCATGTTCAATGCCTATCTTGCCCTTCTTCCCGTCTATGGACCTGGTATCTATGTCCAGGAGGAAGAAGCGGTTGTGTCCCCTGCGGCTGGCACGGTTCAGGAGATTGTAGTGCAGCTTCCAGAGGGCGAAGAGGTGCTTAGGGTCAAGGAAGGAGACGTGCTCTTTCGAGTAAACACCGGATTGACCACTGAGGATGTGACGGCGCCCAAGAGCGGTGAACTTGAGTATCATGTAGCTCTAGCCGTAAACTACCCAGTCAGCGTTGATGATCCTGTGGCCGAGATTGTGACCAGGCCACCCCTGCTTCGCTCAGCCAGCACCGATATCAACATGACCCTGGCTCTAGCGCTCCTGGCAGTGTTGTTCATTGAGTTCTGGGGCCTGAGTGGGAAGGGATTTCGCCACTACATCAGCGAGTATGTCAACGTGGGAGAGCTTATCCGGGGCATCAAGCTGTTTTTCAAGGGCAAGGTTATTGATGGTCTTATGGCAACAGTCACTGGTGTCATCAACGTCATCATCGGCGGACTGGAGGCGTTCAGTCACATGATGCGGATGGTCAGCTTCGCCTTCCGTCTCTTTGGCAACATGACCGCAGGGGAAATACTGGTGTTGTCGGCCACTTTCCTCATACCTTGGATCATGGCCGTGCCGTTCTATGGGCTGGAGCTTCTTATCGGATTTATTCAGGCCCTCATATTCGGGGGCTTAACTCTGGTATTTGCTAGTATAGCAGTCGCCCACGAGGGCGAGGAGCATTAGTAGGTCTGCTAAAGCGAAGAGGAAAGGAGGACTATAGATGGATCCAGAAACGGTTAAGTGGCTCGCTGTGGGGTTGACGGGTAGCATAGGCCTTATGGGGCCAGCGCTGGGGTTGGGGCTGATAGGTTATGCCACAGTCACGGCGCTGGGGCGTAACCCCGAAGCAAGGGGTGCCATTCTCACCAACATGATACTGGTAGCGGCCCTTACAGAGGCTGTGGGAATCTATGCACTGATCGTATCCATTATCCTTGCCATGGTGGCATAGACAGTTTTAGCAGGGCTGGTCCAAGTTAAGGAGGAGCTATGGGAAATGAAGGGTTGCCGATTCCGCTGGTCATATTTGTGTTGATGGTGCTGGTGACTTCACTTGCGTTTGTCGGGGCAATTTCCATAGTGGTTTTGACGAGTTAAAGACGGCATCCGTGCCATTCACAGTTGGCCGAATGTCTTGAAGAGGAGCTGGTATGCTCGACAAACTTGGAATTGACCTACCACAATTATTGGCCTTCGTAATAAACTTCTTCCTCTTGTTGGGGCTGTTGACGCTCGTTTTGTACAAGCCAGTCAGCAGGATGCTGGATGATCGAGCGGCGAAGATAAAGGAGAGCCTGGATCAGGCGGAGCGCATGAAGCAGGAGATGGCCGATGCCGAAGAGACGGTTAAGGTGCAGATCGAGGCTGGGCGCAGAGAAGGCCAGGCAATCATAGCTCAGGCGTCGCAGACCGCGGAACGACTCAAGGAAGAGGCCAGGGCTGAGGCCAGAAAAGAAGCAGAGACCGTCATCGGCAAAGCGAGAGCTGAGATTGCCATGGAGAGGGAGGAGAGTTTCAATCAACTGCGTCGGGAGTTTGCCGATCTGGCAGTTCTGGCTGCAGAGAAGGTGATTGAACGGTCAGTGGATAAGAAGGCGCACCAGCAGTTGATTGAAAAGGTGTTGCAGGAAGGGCTTGCCTCCAAGAAGAGTGAGTTGAACTAGAACGATGGGTAAAGCTATCTCAGGAAGGCGGCATGCCCAGGCAGTGTTTCGAATTGCCTTGGAGTCCGATCAACTGGATAGATGGCAAACTGACCTGGCGACAATGGCCACTGTTTTGCAGGATGCGGAGATAGTCGCCTTTCTGGAGAACCCCAAGGTCAGTCTGGAAAGGAAGAGGGATCTGTTGCGGCGGGCGCTCGGAGGGATTACGCCTGCGGCAATGAATCTGGCGTATCTCCTGGTTGCCAAGAAGCGCCTCCGTATGGTCCCAAGCCTCGTGGCGGAGTACAGACACTTGGTCTATGCTCACAAAGGGATAGTTGAGGCGGATGTGGTCACGGCCATTCCTATCACGGACCAGGAAGAGGAGAGGATTGGAAGAGATCTAGCTGCGATCACAGGCAAGACGGTGATGCTTGCTGCGACGGTTGATGCTGAGATAATGGGAGGATTGGTGGTGAGGGTGGGAGACAAGCTAATGGATGGCAGTGTCCGCACCAGGCTTCAGGAATTGAGGAGAAGCATGGTGTGATTCATCTGGAGGATGTTCTGTGTTTGAGGCGCTGGTCGCCTGCTCGAGGATGTGTTCGGTTGTGCCAACAGAAGTTGTGTTGGAGGTGAGATAGCATGGCCACTCGTGGTGAAGATATCGTCTCTGTCATCAAGCGACAGATAGAGGAGTTCGGTAGCACGGTAGGCATGGTAGATGTAGGCACGGTGGTGGAGGTGGCTGATGGATTAGCTCGCATCCACGGATTGGCGGGTGCCAAAGCTAACGAACTGCTTCAGTTTCCCAATAACGTGATGGGACTGGCTCTCAACTTGGAGGAAGACGCAGTAGCTGCGGTGATTCTTGGCGATCCCCTGGCGATCAAAGAGGGTGATGATGTTCGATGCACTGGAAGGATACTGGAAGTGCCTGTGGGTGCAGGCCTTATTGGCCGGGTGATCGATCCCTTGGGCTTACCGCTTGACGGCAAGGGGCCTGTTAAGCATGACAGGGTCAGGCCTCTGGAGAGAGTGGCGCCGAACGTAGTCCGTCGTGCACCGGTGAACGTCTCTGTTCACACTGGAATCAAGGCTATTGATGCCGTTATACCTATTGGGCGAGGGCAGCGCGAGTTGGTCATTGGTGACCGCTTCACCGGCAAGTCAGCCATTTGCCTTGATACGATTGTCAGTCAGAAGGGTGGCAACCTTACCTGCATTTATGCAGCCATTGGTCAGAAGACCTCGAAGGTGGCACAACTGGTAGCTACTCTGGAATCTCATGGTGCAATGGAACATACCATAGTGGTGTCTGCCGGCGCCTCTGACCCGGCTGCCATGCAATACCTCTGTCCTTATGCTGCCTGTGCCATAGGAGAGGAGTTCATGGAGCAGGGGAAGGACGCCTTGGTTATATATGATGACTTGACCAAGCATGCTTGGTCGTACCGTCAGATTTCCCTGCTGCTGCGCCGTCCCCCGGGGCGTGAAGCATACCCTGGGGATGTTTTCTATCTTCACAGTCGTTTGCTGGAGAGAGCAGCCAAGCTTGCCCCAGAATATGGCGGCGGATCTCTTACTGCTCTCCCTATTATCGAGACGCAGTTGGGCGACTTCTCAGGTTATATCCCCACGAACGTGATATCAATCACCGACGGTCAGATCTATCTGGAGACGGACCTTTTTAATGCTGGCATTCGGCCGGCCCTGAATGTTGGTCTGTCAGTGTCAAGAGTGGGTGGGGCAGCACAGACCAAGGCCATGAAAAAGGTGGCTGGAAAACTCAGACTGGAGTTGGCGCAGTACCGCGAACTGGCCTCCTTCGCCCAGTTTGGAGCTGCTGACCTGGACAAAGCAACCAGGGCTCAACTTGAACGAGGTCAGAGAAGCACTCAGATTCTCACGCAACCGCAGTATAGCCCCTTACCTTTGGAGAAGGAAATCATCACGCTCTATGCTATCACCAATGGTCATGTTGATGATGTGCCCGTTGGCAATGTCATGGCTTTCGAGAATGATCTGCAGCAATTCATGGAGACCAGCTATCCTGAGATAGGCAAATCCATCGCCGCTACCAAGGATTTGGCACCAGAAACGGAGGAGGCCCTCAAGAAGGCGATTCTTGACTTCAAGCAAGGTTGGAAATGCTAGGAGGGGCGACAGGACTTGCGGCCTCGGTTGAGAGCAGGGCTTGATATCGGAGCA
>JBGOWL010000288.1:0-2581 GCA_041478585.1 Dehalococcoidia bacterium
CCCTGGAATACCGCGCAGTCAACAGGACAATATACCCGTGGGATTGGGTAAGGTTCCTCATAGCGTGGTTGATGATATCGGCATTGTCAGGGCAACCCGGTTAGCCATGTGCCAGGCCGTGGAACGCCTGTCGGTTGTTCCCGACTTCCTCATTATTGACGCTCTGACCTTGCCCGATATTCCTTTACCTCAAAAGGGAATGGTGCGTGGCGATGAGAAATCCGTTTCTATTGCTTGTGCCTCTGTGGTGGCCAAGGTGAGCCGAGATCGGTATATGGCAGAACTGGATGGCATCTATCCAGGCTATGGTTTGGCTGCCCACAAGGGCTATGGCACCAGTCAGCATCTGGCGAGATTGCGTCAACTGGGCCCTTCTCCCATTCACCGTCGATCCTTTGCCCCGGTTCAGAGGTTGATCAAAGCGTGAACCGCAAAGCTCTTGGGGCGCTGGGCGAGAAAAGGGCGAGGGAATTCCTCAAGAAGAGGGGCTACCGCATTGTGGAAACGAACTTCCGCTGTCGTGAGGGCGAAATTGATATCATCGCTCGGGATAAGGACTACCTTGTCTTTGTAGAGGTTCGTACCAGGACAGGTTCTCAGTTTGGCACCCCTGAGGAATCGATAACGTTTGCCAAAAGAGAGAAGCTCACTTCTGTTGCGCTAGCCTACCTTCAAACTCACAAGAACTTGCCTTCACTATGGCGGTTTGATGTGGTGGCGATAGAGGTTGGTTCAGATGGACAAACGACCCGAATAGAAGTGATACAGAATGCCATTAGCTAAGCGACCAGAGGGTGAGCTGGAATTGTCTGGTTGGGTCTGAATGTAACTGAGTGCCGAAGGCCGGGCTCGAACCAGCACGGGAGTTGCCCCCCAACAGTTTTTGAGACTGTCGCGTCTACCTATTCCGCCACTTCGGCTGGAGCGGAAGATGGGATTCGAACCCACGACCTCCTCCTTGGCAAGGAGGCATTCTAACCGCTGAACTACTTCCGCTTTCCTTCGCTATGGTGAGGTAGCTTCAGGCCTGCCGTTGCCGAGCCGTACGTCGGAAAGAGATAAACAGGATATGCCTTTCCGCTACTACTCCTCTCAGCAATCTGGCACTATTCTACATGTTTTGTCTGTTGTCATCAAGATTCACTGGGAAGGAGATTGACGTCATATGCAGTCGGTGAATTGAAATTCACTGACCCTGGATAGTGCAGCCGCTGGACGAACAAAAACATCAGGCTAGCAACGAGGCTGGTGAAGTCTTTCTCGTTGCTAGCCTATTCTCTTTCTGATGCTCTGGCTGCGTTGGAATCAACCTAGAAGAATGGCAACTCAAAATCAGAGGACCCTTCGGTGGCAGATTGCGCCTCCGACGGCAGGTCTATGGAAATCGGCTGGTTATAGTCATAGGCCAGCAGTTCCAGGCTCAGGTTCACCGTGCCCTCTGAAGTCCCCATAGTGTCAGCCGGTATGATAATGGTAATGTCTATCTTTGCCTTGGTCAGGAAGAAAGTATCCTTGGCCACCCACACCTTGAAGGTCATCTTCTGAACGATGCTCTCCAGATCGGGCATCTCCGCCAACCCCTCACCGATCCCGGGCTGCTCCATTAGTGCCTGCTGCAGCTGATCCAGGTCAGGCGTCAGGTCAAGTACGTAGCACCCAACTCCATTCACATTCTCTTCCTTGCCGAGCTCTGCCGCTACACTCTCGAGAAGGCCTTCTACCTGGTATTGGATGCCTTCTATGGTCTGCCAGGCATCTGCGGGGATTGCCTGCTTTGTCCACTCCGTCTGACCGAACATGGACGTCATGATGTAGGTATAGTTGTCAACGGCGTATGCCTGCATCTCTGCTGTGATGGCCAGCCCCGTCATCTGGAGGGACAGATCAGCGGTTGCCTCTGCCTCTCTATCTGCCAGATCCATGGCGCAGTTGGCGTCGAGCGATATCGCTCCTTCTGTGTCTGAACTCTGGACATCAGCTGTCAGAGTGGCGTCAAGCCGGAAGCTCTCTACATCTGCCTGGGCTGCCAGTGTATTCTCCAGCACCTGCTCTGCGGATAGCGATGCCTCTGACTCTTTGCAGGCAAGACAGACAGTGGTGATTATCACTGCCAGCAGCAATACGGATAGATACTTGACCGGTTTGAAAGACATCCTTTGTCACCTCTCTCTATAGATTTGAGCCTCAAGACTGCTCTTGGCGAGTTGTATTCACTCGCTTCGGCACCTGCTCGGCAGAATACTATACAGGTACGACCTCACTTCCCTGTCTCAAGAAGCCCTATCGTTGTCACAAATCTCTATCGTGTTGACTTCGTTCCTTTCCTTGGGAGAGGATGCGGGAGGTTTGATGGAGTGGTAAACTTAGCGTCGGAATGAGAGGCGCTCTGCCACTTTGGCTGTTGCGGGCTGTGCCGTGACTGATGCCGCCATCCGTATTGACAATCTCACCCGTGATTTCGGCTCGGTGAGAGCTTTGAATGGCCTTTCTCTGGAGGTACCACCCGGAATCGTCTTCGGCTTCCTGGGCCCCAATGGTTCCGGCAAGACCACCACCATTCATTTGCTGCTTGGCCTGCTCG